>CAKTTM010000097.1 GCA_934615145.1 uncultured Clostridia bacterium
GAATGATTGTTTGATCTCTTGAGTCCATTTTACCATGAAACAACAGGAAAGCGGGAATTAATCAGGGATTCCTTAGTGATTCATATAACACAAACTCGAAAGGAGACCACCATGTTCAGGAGACTGATTGCCCTGGGGCTGTGCCTGATGCTGTGCCTGGCTGCCGCGCTGCCGACATTGGCCGAGGCGCTGAGCAATGAGCAGAAGGTTGAGAAGCTGGCCGGACTGATGCGGGACTATATCGCCCAGGAAGGCTTCAAGAGCTACGAGTACGACGAGGACAAGGAGCGCTACACCAGCGTCTTCGAACTGGACAGCGCGCTGGGCGAGTGCGATGTGCTCACCTATATCTACTACGACATGCTCTCCGTGCTGGCCAGCCCCGCGCTGAAGGTGCCCGAGCAGTACCGTGACAACATGGCCAAGTTTATCACTCTGATCAATGGCGATCTGTACTACTCCTACCTGCGCATGGACTACCAAAGCGGCAGCGTGACCAGCCGGGGCTACCTGCTGATCGAAGAGGTCTTCCCCACCACCAAGGAGATCGATGTGGTGCACTACATGACCATTGGCGCCCTGGACGATTGGGGCAATGGCATTGTGCAGGTGGCAGGCGGTGCCGACCCAGTGGCCACCTACGAGCAGGTACGGGCCGCCCTGGACGCCGCGGACTGAGCAAGAATCGACTTAGCAAAGTGGCCATGCCCGCAGACGCGGACATGGCCTCTTGTTTGTTGACGGTATGAAAAACTCAGTTGCGGGCGATGTCCTCGCCCAGCCAGAAGCGCTTCATGGGGGCAAACAGCAGCAGGCCCGCCACCAGCGCGATGAAGACATCGGGCAGTATATAGCCGCCGTTGTAGATCAGCGAGTAGACGGCGCCTGACAGGCCCTGGTCATTGGGCCAGAGGGCGTCCCAGATCATCCAGCCGGAGAGGAAGTGGCAGATGAAGCGCAGCGCGCCCACCAGCACGATGCCGCTGGCCAGGGCTGCGATGTCGCTCTTGAGCCTGCCGCGGAAGACGCGCGCCAGGCCGTAGGCGGTGTAGGCCAGTATGTAGTCCAGCAGGGCGATGGCCACCATCTGGAAGACATTCTGGCCATAGGCCACATTGTTAAAGCCCATGATCAGCTGTAGCAGGGCGAAGATGAAGGCGCTGAACAGGCCCTGCAGGGTACCCCAGCGCCAGCTGATCAGCACCAGGGGCAGCATGCTGCCCAGGGTGACGCTGCCGCCAAAGGCCCAGGGGGCCTTGAAGGCGGCGAATTCATTGAGGACGGTCGCAATGGCGATCAGGATGGCGCTCTCCACCATGCGCCGGGTGGTCAGGCTACTTGAGCTTGTGGACACGGGTTTTCCTCCTTTGTGCGCTCAGCGATCAGAAAAACCGCTTTGCAGAAAGCAAAACGGTTGCACAATGACTTGCTTTCCTACGCCGGCATTATCCGGATCAGGTTCAAGGGTCCCGGGGAAAAGCCCCGATCTCAGCCGGCTGACGCCAGCACCCCTGCCGTGAACTTGTTTCACAGCAGCGTCATTATAGGGCCTGTCCGGGCCCCTTGTCAAGTGACAGCCGGGGGCAGATGTGCTATCATGACCAGGCGGCAAGCACACAGACAGAGCCTGCCGCCGGGAGGATAGATGCCCCTTTTTGCAAGGAAACAAAAACCCCAGGTCAGAGACAACATGAGCCTGACGGAGCTGCTGCACGAGGCCAAGGTGAGCGACGACGCCGTCTATGCCAAGGCCTGCCTGGACCGTGCCGAGATACTGGCGCCGGACTCCCTGGCGGTGCAGCGCGCGCTGCTGATGTTTGGCCGCCTGCACGAGCGCGGCCGCGTGGCGGCGGACTTCAGCGTGATCAAGTGCTACCTGCTGCACGGCTTTGAGCACCCAGAGGCCTATACGGAGGATGTGCTGCGCCGCCAGGCCAGGGAGCTGTTTGAGGATCCCAGGCTGCAGGCCTGCCTTAAGCTCAGCCCTGACCCTGATAGCTTCATGCGCGACTATCTGGCGGAGCTTTGCCAGGAGTATATGCGCATCTTCATCGCGGGCGACGCCAGCCACGCCCCACGGATATTTGGCCTGTCGCACCGCAGCAGCCTGCACCGCTACCTGGCGGTGCCGGCCTCGCGCACCATCATCAACATGCTGTCCTCCCCCCACCTGGACAGCGATCAGCAGCGCCTGCTGGCCCGCAGCTTCTACGAGGCCTTTTCCCGGCAGATGCAGGGGCAGACCCAGGAGCTGGATCGCCTGCTGGGCGCCCAGATATGCCAGGCCCTGGCCTGAAGAGGCCGCGGCCCTATCTGATGCTGCTGCTGGGCAGCCTGGGCCTTGGTGTGACCCTGTCCCTGACGCTGCTCATAGGCAATGGCGTGATCGCCCTGGGCCTTGCGGTCATCCTCTCCTGGACGCTGGCACCGCTGGTTTCGCTCTTTGTGCCGCTGTATGCCAGCCGCCACGGGGCGGAGGCCATGCTTAGCTTCTTTCCCCCCGGCCTGATGCTGTGGCTGGGCTGGCTGGCACTGCGCATGTGGGCGCCCCGCTGGTCGGTGGCGCTCTGCCTGGGGCTGGGGCTGATCGGCGCCAACATCGGCGCTGAGCACAGGCGGCGCGCCAAGCCAGATTAAGGACGAACAATGATCAAGAAACTACTGACCCTGCTGATGGCGCTGGTGCTGATGGGCTCATTTTATCTCTACGCCCTGATGCGTGAGGATGAGGAGACCAAGCGCTCAGAGCAGTGGGTGGTGGCCGGCGGCGAAGAGCTCAAGGCCTTTGGCGGCCTTGACAGCACCGATGGCAAGGCCCTGGCCCGCGCGATGGGCAGCCTGATCCCCCTGCCAGAGCAGCTGAGCGCTGGCCAGGTGACAGACAGCAGCTACCACGGCTACTATGTCAGGCAGTTGCGGGCCACCGACGGTCTGTCCACCGTGCTGGGCGTGCGCCCGGCCTCGGCCTCCCCGCTGATACGCCCAGAGCAGCTGTCCTTTCAGCACACGGACAGGACGCTGCTGAACTATCCGCTGCTCAAGGCCAGCGATGAGCTGTACAGCTACTACTACCTGGTGACCGACGCGGCTGCCTTCATTCTGCAGTTGCCGCGCGAGAGTGAGACGGAGACCCTGCGCGGCTTCCTGATCAGCCAGCCCTAAGACAAGGAGAGACCATGTCAGCATCTGCCAGGCCGCAGGGCAACCTGCGCCGCTTCCTGCCCTACTACCGCAAGTATCTGCCCATCCTGGCGCTGGATCTGTTCTGCGCGCTGCTGACCACCATGGCCGAGGTGGTCTTTCCCCTGATCGTGCAGCGCATCACCGATCAGGCGGTGGCCGATATCGCTGGCATCACCGCCGGCTTCCTGCTGCGCCTGGGCGCCTTTTATATTGGCCTGCGCATCCTGGACGCCATCGCCTACTACTACATGCAGTCGGTGGGCCATGTGATGGGCGCGAAAATCGAGACCGACATGCGCACGGATCTCTTTGCCCACCTGCAGCAGCTGAGCTTTAGCTACTACAACAACACCAAGGTGGGCCAGCTGATGAGCCGCATGACCAGCGACCTGTTTGATGTGACAGAGTTCGCCCACCACTGCCCGGAGGAGTTCCTGATTGCGGCGGTCAAGATCACCGCCGCCTTTGTGATTCTGCTTGGGGTCAATGTGCCGCTGACGCTGATCGTCTTTGCGATGCTGCCCGTCATGATGCTGAGCACCTATTTCTTCAGCGGGCATCTGAAGCGGACCTTCGCCGCCAGCCGCCACCAGCTGGGCGAGATCAACGCCCAGACCGAGGACAGTTTGCTTGGCATGCGCGTGGTGCAGAGCTTTGCCAATGAGGAGATGGAGGCCGAGAAATTCGGCCGGGGCAACCGGGAGTTCCTCCGGCTCAAGAAAAAGCAATACAAGGTGATGGCTGGCTTTCATATCTCCACCCGGCTGCTGCGCAGCATCATGGAGTTTGCGGTCGTCATCCTGGGCGCCATCTTCCTGGCCAGGGGCCAGATCACAGCCGGACAATATGTCAGCTATCTGCTCTACATCACCATGCTGCTCAACGCTGTGGCGCGCCTGGTGGAGTTTACCGAGCAGTTTCAGCGCGGCATGACGGGCATCGCCCGCTTTGGCGAGGTGATGGACGCACCCCTTGAGATCAAAGACCTGCCCGGCGCCAAGCCCATCCAGGATGTCAAGGGCGAGATACGCTTTGACCATGTCAGCTTTCACTATCAGGACGACGCCAGCAAGATGGTGCTGGAGGATGTGGACCTGACCGTGCAGGCCGGCCAATCGGTCGCCCTGGTGGGCCCCAGCGGCAGCGGCAAGACCACGCTGTGCAACCTGATCCCCCGATTCTACGATGTCACCGGCGGGCGCATTTTGATTGACGGGCAGGATATCAAGGGGATAGAATTCAAGAGCCTGCGCGGCAGCATCGGCATGGTGCAGCAGGATGTCTATCTCTTTGCGGGCTCTGTCTCTGACAACATCGCCTACGGCAAGCCGGGCGCCGGCCAGCAGGAGATCGAGCGGGCTGCGCGCCAGGCGGGCGCCCATGAGTTCATCAGCCAGCTGCCCGAAGGCTACGACACCTATGTGGGCGAGCGGGGTGTGCGGCTGTCGGGCGGGCAAAAGCAGCGCATTTCCATCGCCCGCGTCTTCCTCAAGGATCCGCCCATCCTGCTGCTGGACGAGGCGACAAGCGCGCTGGACAACGAGTCAGAGCGCCTGGTACAGCAGTCGCTGGAGCAATTGTCCAAGGGCCGCACCACGCTGACCATCGCCCACCGGCTGACCACCATCCGCGGCGCCGATGTGATCTGGGTGCTGACCGAAAAGGGCCTGGAGGAGCAGGGCAGCCATGCCCAGCTCATGGCCAAGGGCGGCATCTATGCCTCGCTATACCAGCTATATGCCACCGGCGATGAACCCACAGAACAATAGGGAGGACAGCATATGAACCTGCAATTCCTGGGCGCGGCCCGCGAGGTGACAGGCTCCAAGTACCTGCTGCAGACGGAGGGCAAGAACATACTCATCGACTGCGGCATGGAGCAGGGTGCGGACACCTACGAGAACCAGCAGCTGCCCATCGAGGCCTCGCTGGTGGACTGTGTGGTGCTCACCCACGCGCATATCGATCACTCCGGCATGCTGCCGGAGCTGTATCAGCATGGCTTCCGCGGCGCCATCTACGCCACGCCCGCCACCAAGGCGCTGTGCGACATCATGCTGCTGGACTCCGCCCACATACAGGAGCAGGAGGCCCAGTGGCGCAACCGCAAGGCCGAGCGCGCGGGCGACCCGCCTTATGTGCCCATCTATACCACTGAGGATGCCCAGGGCACGCTGACGCTGTTTCGCACTGCCTCCTACGGGCAGCCCACGCAGATCCTTGACAATGTCATCCTTACCATGAGCGATGCAGGCCACCTGCTGGGCTCGGCCTCTGCCAGCCTGGAGGTGCGCGAGAAGGGCCAGGTGAAGACGGTGGTCTTCTCCGGCGACATCGGCAACCTCAGCCAGCCCATCTTACAAGATCCGCAGTACCTGACCAAGGCCGACTATGTGGTGATGGAATCCACCTATGGTGACCGCGTCCACGGTGAGCGGCCGGACTATCTGGCCGATCTGGCAGATGCTCTGCAGACCACCTTTGACCGCGGCGGCAATGTGGTGATCCCCAGCTTTGCCGTCGGCCGCACGCAGGAGATACTCTACTTCCTGCGCGAGATCAAGGAGCGGCAGATGGTGCGCGGGCACGAGGGCTTCCCCGTGTATATGGATAGCCCGCTGGCCATCAAGGCCACCGAGATATTCCGCACCAGCCAGGAGAACAACTTTGACGCCGAGATGCGCGCCCTGTTGGCCGCCGGCATCAACCCGATCAGCTTCCCCGACCTCAAGCTCTGCGTCACGGCCGAGGAATCCAAGCAAATCAACTTTGAAAAACGGCCCTGTGTGATCATCTCGGCCTCCGGCATGGCCGAAGCCGGCCGCATCCGCCACCACCTCAAGCACAACCTGTGGCGGGCGGACAGCACCATCCTGTTCGTGGGTTATCAGAGCGTGGGCACCCTGGGCCGCCAGATCGTCGACGGCGCCAAGGAAGTGCGGCTCTTCCAGGAGAACATCGCGGTGCATGCCCAGGTCAGGCTGCTCAAGGCCATCTCCGGCCACGCGGACATGGACGGCCTGCTGGTCTGGGCGGAGAGCTTTTCGCCCAACCCCACGCGCTTCTTCGTCTGCCACGGCGAGGAGGAGGTGGCGCTGAGCTTTGCCGCAAAGCTGGAGGCCGCCGGCAAGCAGACTGCCGTGCCCTACTCGGGCGATGCCTGGGACCTGCTCAAAGACGCCCAGAGCGCGCAGGGCAGCCGGGAGCCCGCCAAGAAGAAGGCCCGCAAGGCCAAGGCCAAGACCACCGAGGCGGACAGGCAGCTGCAGTCGGCCTTTGACAGGCTGCGCAACCTGATCGACCAGAGCCGCGGCTACAGCAACAACCTGAAAATCAAGCTGGCTGAGCAGATCAGCAAGCTGCTGAGGAAGTGGGAGTGAGCATGAACCTGCAAGCACTGAGCATGGGCCTACCCCAGGACATCGAAAGCTATATCTCAAGCGGCCAGTGGCGCGAGGCCAGCGACATGATAGACCGTCGGCTGAAGCAGCCACTGCCCCAGATGCTGGCGCAGCGGCTGCAGCTGGCGCAGTTTTTCATGCAGCGGCTCAAAGACCAGTATCCCCTGAGCGAGGATCAGCTCATCGAGGCCGTGCGCCAGCAGATCCCCGACTACAGCGATGAGGATTTCCGCGCGCTGCGTAACGAGGGCTGGCTGGATTCCCGCCGCATCGAGGGCAGGCGCATGTATTTTGAGGATACGATCGCGTCCTTGCTGAAGGC
>CAKTTM010000098.1 GCA_934615145.1 uncultured Clostridia bacterium
GCCTTGCGGCGCTTGCGGGGGCTGCGCTTGGGCGCGGGCCGCTTGCGGCCGCCGCCGCCCAGCCCGGCGCGGCCCGGCGGCATGCGGTAGTCGCTGTCGTCATACAGCGGCACCGAGTCGCCGGGTATCAGCGGCTTCTCCTCCCCCATGAACTGCCCGCAGTAGGGGCAGACACGGCTTAGGGGCTCGCTTTCCTTTCGGCAATGGTTACAGATCATCGGCAGTGCTCCGCTTTGTCGCTCACTGGTCCTTCAGGCCAAAGAGCGCCTCGTATTCCGCGTCGTCATAGAACTCGCGGACGGGGGCCTCCCCGCCCAGGGACTCGATGGCGCTGCGGATCTCAATGTAGTCAAGGTATTTGAGCTGCTCGTCCTGGGCGGCGGCCATCAGCGAGGGCAGGGCGCGGGGGTCATTCAGGCGGCTTAAATAGGCGGCCAGTATGCCCCGGCGCTCGGGCCGGGACTCAAAGAGCATCAGCAGCCGCTCCAGCACCCTGTCATCCTGCGAGCAGCGGCTCAGCACGCTCAGCAGCGCCTCCTGCCCGGCGGGGCTTGCGCCTTCCAGCGCCTCCAGCATGGCGGGCGCTGCCTCCTCCCCCATCTGCTCCAGGCTCTCCAGCGCGTTGTCGCACAGCTCATTCTCGTCACGCCGCTCGTACTGCCAGTCGATATAGCACTGCATGGGCAGCAGGGAGCCTATCTCGCGCAGCAGGCTGATGGCCAGCATCCGCTTTTCCCCGCCGCCTGCCTCATCCAGCAGCATGGCCATCAGGCTGGGTGCTGCGCTCTCGCCCAGAGCCGCCACGCGGTTGAGCAGCATGTCGGGCAGGCTGACGCCGCTAGCCAAATATTCCAGTATCCAGCGGATCAGCAGCTCAGCGTCCTCCCACTGGTCAAAATAGCTGCCGGGCTTTTGTCCGGCCAGCCAATCGGCCGGGGTATCGAGGAACTGCTCATAGAGCGCCGGCATCTGGGCCTCCAGCTCGTCAGCGGTCTCAAAGTCGTCCTCGTGCTTGTCCAGCCAGGCCTTCATATAGCTGGCAAAGTGCTCGTCAAAGTCGATCAGCCGCATGGCTATCCTCCGCCAGGTGTTTGCCGGCCAGTATGTCCTGCAGGCGCTGCGGGCTGAAGCTGTGCTGCGTTCTGCAGAAGTGGCAGGTCATCACCGTGTCCTCGCCGGAATCTGCCAGCTCCCGCAGGTCGGCTCGGCCCAGGGCGATCAACGCCTTTTCCATCTTCTCGCGCGAGCAGTCGCACTTTAACTGCAGCGGCTTTTCCTCCAGCATCTGCATGTCCAGGCCCTCAAACCAGAACTCAGCCAGCTGCATCAGCGAGCGGTCATAGATCTCCCGGCTAATGCCGGCGAAGAAGGGCTCGCGGATCTCCAACTGCTCCAGGGTCTTTTCCGTGCAGCCGGGCATGGCCTGTATCAGGATGCCGCCGGCGGACAGCACCACGCCGTCCTGCACCAGGCAGCCCAGCGCCACCAATGATGGGGTCTGCTCAGACATGGTGAAGTACTCGGCAAAGTCCAGGCCCAGCTCGCCTGACACCAGGTTGCTGATGCCGATGTGGGGCTCGCCCACACCAAAGTCCTTGATAACGGACAGCTTGCCGCTGTGGCCGACATAGCCCGCCACATCCTGCTTGCCGTCGGCCCTTATCGGCAGCTCCACCTGGGGCTGATCGACCGCGATCTTGAGGTCACCCTGCCGGGCGACCACCGTGAGCCGTCCGGCCGGGCCATCGCCTGCCACCACCACGGTGAGCGCGTCATGGTCGCCATCCATGAAGCTGGCCATCATGGCGCTGCCGGCCAGCAGCCGCCCCAAGGCGGTGGCAGCTACATCTGAGGCCTGGTGGATGTCCACCGCCTGCTGGGTCAGCCGGGTGGCGCGGCACATGGTGACACGCGCCTGGCCGTCTGCGATGATCAGCCGCAGCGCGCTGTCGGGGTCCTGATGGATCAGATTGTCTCTATTGCTCATCTATTTTAAATCATCCTTTGCTGATTCAGTGGGGTTTGCGGGCGCACAGGTGCAGCCGCTGGGCATCGTCCCTGGGGGGGCTCAGGCTCATGTCGCCATAGAGGCGGATGTCCTCAAAGCCGGCCTCTGTCAATGCCTCGCGCAGCTCGCCTGCGCTGTAGCCGCGCTGTAGCTGTTCCTCCACAAAGTGCTCATAGCGCCCGTCCGCGCCCTTGACATAGAGGTAGAGCCGCAGGTGCAGCAGGCGCTGGGCCTGCTGCCAGCTATTATACCATATATAGTGACAATCCCCCTGGGTGTTGACCTGGGTCTTGTCGCCCAGTATCTGGGACAGCTTATACAGGCTCGACACATCAAAGCACAGCGCCCCGCCCGGCCGCAGCGCGGCGTGCGCCGCCTTGAGGAATCGGGGCAGGGCCTGGGGTGAGCTTAAATAGTTGACACCATCGCAGGTGCACAGGATGGCGTCCTGCAGGCGATGCAGCTTTAACTGCTGCATGTCCTGGCGTATCAGCGGCAGCTGCAGCCCCTGGGCGCGCAGCTTGTCCGCCGCCACGGAGAGCATCTCTTGGGAGATATCCACGCCCGTCATGCTAAAGTGCCGGGCCAGGGGCGCAGTCAGGCTGCCAGTGCCACAGGCGCATTCGCACACGCGGGCGCCTGGATGAATACCGTACAGGGCAAGCAGCCGCTGGTAATGGCTGGCCCAGCCCTCATAGTCCACATCGGCCATCAGCCGGTCGTAGACGCGGGCAAAGTCCTGATACATCAGCCCTGCTGATCCTCCGCTTGGCTGTCCTCATCGTCCTCGTCCATATCCTCGGGCTTGGCCAGGCCGCGATCCACCTCCACGCCCTCGATGTTGGGGTTGATGAAGCGGTCAAAGACGGCATTGGACAGCGAGGCATAGACAAAGCGCGCCAGCGCGTTGCCCAGCAGGATGTAGTAGAAGGCCAGCACCATCAGCGCGTAGAGCGCGTAGTTGGTCATAAACCAGGTGATCAGCGCCACCAGCAGCGTGGGCACCAGCATGGCCAGCCGGGCCCCGGTCACCTGCGGCAGGCGGCCGATGGCCAGCAGCACGCCGTTTTTGATCAGCGTCATGAAGCTCATCTTGTAGGTGACCATCATCGGATAGATGAAGGCCAGCGCCAGCGCCCAGATCAGCCCGATCAGCACCGTCAACATCTGGGGCACCACGAAGAAGGCCGAGTTGGCGCTCATCTGCCCGTAGAACCGGTAGCCCACATAGATGATCAGCGGGATAAAGCCGGTGATGGTGGCGATACCCAGCGCCTGCTTCCAGTTCTCCTTGAAGGCGTCTTTGAAGTCGCTCCAGGCAAAGGCATGCTCATCGCGCGCCCAGTTGCGGGTGACATAGGCCATGCCCGCCTGGAAGGGGCCCGTCAGCGCGATGCAGGGCACCAGGTAGAGCAGGTGCATGAAGATGATGTTGTTAAGCAGGGGCAGCTGCTGCTCGTAGACGGCCAGCTGCTCGGCGGTGGCGGCCGCGCGGTCCATCTCCACCGCGCTGATGATGCCCGCCAGGTTGAACAGCCCCGTCACCAGCTGAGAGAGCACATACAGCATGGGGATCCAGGCGATCACGGTGATGAGGTTGAGCCTGAACAGCGCCGCAAAGCGCACGCGCAGCATCTCCCAGAACAGCTGCCAGCGGGTCTTGGGCAGATCGTCCTTGCGGTAATCGCCCTTGCCGGACTTGCCGTAATAGTAGTTGTTCATGAACTTTCCAAACAATCGCTTTTCCCCCGCATCCTCCAGATTATTCCCGGATTATACCATGGATGGGCGCAAAATCATACCGCGGGGCAGCTTGTCAAATCAGTGCCTAATCGTTGCGTTTTTGGCTGCCTTGGGTTATGATACAAGAGCCGCTACGCGGCCTGGAGGTTTGGTATGGATATCCTGTCACGCGCCATCGAAGCCCAGCGGGAGGGTCAGCGCTATTACGCCGACCACGCCCGGCAGCACGCGCAAAACGCATTCGCTGCGGTGTTTGCCATGCTGGCCGAGGATGAAAAGCGCCACGAGATGATACTGCAGGCCAGCCGGGACAATCTGCCCTACCGACTGGAGGACAACTCGACGGCCAAAAAGGTCAGCGAGCTGTTCGCGGGGCTGGACGGCCTCAAGGCCGAGATCCCCGCCCCCATGGAGCAGGCAGACATCTACTTCGCCGCCCTTGAGATGGAAAAGAAGAGCGTGGCGCTGCTGGAGCAGCTGCTGGCGGCCTGCCAGGATCCTGATGAAAAAGCCCTGTATGCCTTCCTGATCGATCAGGAGGTTCAACACGTCCAGGTCATGGAGGGACTCTACAGGCATATCAATCGCCCCAATGAGTGGGTAGAAGCGGCCGAATTCGGCCTGCGGGAGGAGTATTGAGCATGGAACTGACAAGCATCACCAAGGTATGGGCACGTGAGATCATGGATTCCAGGGGCAACCCGACGCTGGAGGTCGAGGTCAGCCTGGCCTGCGATGTGACCGGCCGGGCAGCAGTGCCCTCTGGCGCGTCCACCGGCACGCGCGAGGCCGTTGAGCTGCGCGATAAGGACAAGAGCCGCTACGGCGGCAAGGGCGTGCTGAATGCCGTCAATAATGTTAACGAAGTCATCGCCCCCGAGCTGCTGGGCATGGACGCGCTCAACCAGCGCGCCATCGATGACGCCATCATCGCCCTGGACGGCACCCACAACAAGGGTAAGCTGGGCGCCAACGCCCTGCTGGGCGTCAGCCTGGCCACCGCCTGTGCCTGCGCCAAGGCGCTGGAGATCCCGCTGTACCGCTACCTGGGCGGCCTGACCGCCAAGCAGAGCCCCATCCCCATGATGAATGTATTAAACGGCGGCGCGCACGCGGACAACAATGTGGATGTGCAGGAGTTCATGATCATGCCCACCGGCGCCAAGTCCTTCAAGCAGGCGCTGCGCATGGGTGCCGAGGTCTATCAGACCCTGAAGTCCATCCTGCACAAGCGCAAGCTGTCCACCGCGGTGGGCGACGAGGGCGGCTTTGCCCCGGACCTTAAGAGCAACGAAGAGGCGCTGCAGCTGCTGGTCGAGGCCATTGAGGCCGCAGGCTATAAGCCGGGCGAAGATGTCAGCATCGCGCTGGATCCCGCCAGCAGCGAGTTTGAAAAGGACGGCCGCTACTTCTTGGAGGGCGACACCGTGGGCCTGACCAGCGAGCAGATGGTCGATCTCTACGCCGACTGGTGTGAGAAGTACCCCATCGTCTCCATCGAAGACGGCCTGGCCGAGGGCGACTGGGACGGCTGGAAGAAGCTGACGGAGAAGCTGGGCGACAAGATCCAGCTGGTGGGCGACGACCTGTTCGTCACCAACAAGGAGATACTGGCCGAGGGCATCGAAAAGGGCATCGGCAATGCCATCCTGATCAAGCTCAACCAGATCGGCACCCTGTCCGAGACCCTGGACACCATCCTGCTGGCCCATCAGAATGGCTACAAGACGGTGATCTCCCACCGCTCGGGCGAGACCGAGGACACCTTCATCGCCGACCTGGCCGTCGCCGTCAACGCGGGCCAGATCAAGACCGGCGCCCCCGCCCGTACCGAGCGCGTGGCCAAATACAACCAGCTGCTGCGCATCGAGGAGGAGACCCTGGGCGAGTAGTCTCCTTCAAACATTTTCCGGGCCGCGCATGCGCGGCCCGGTTCCTTTTTGGGTATACTCTGCCCATCCCCAGGGAAAGGAAGCAATCAAAAGTGGATCCCAAGAAGGTAATCTGTCCCTGCAAAAAGGTGACCAAGGGTGACATCCTCAAGGCCATGGACAAGGGCGCGCTGAAGTACAAGCAGGTAAGTCAGGCCACCGGCGCTGGCAGCAAGTGCGGCCACTGCGAGAAGGAAGTGCGCGCCTTCATCAAAAAGCAGCGCGACAAGCGGGCGGCTAACTGACGGTACTTCGCTTGTTTTTACATGGGCTTTACTTGACAGTTTGTGCAAGGGCGTGCTATATTGCGCCAAGCAACTTGTAAGGAGAGGACAGCCATGACGACCCGGTTTTTCTCCTGCGCCTATTACTTTTACTTTAGCAGCCTGAAGTAAGGGTGATTTGTGTTGCGTAGGGCATTAGGCCCAGTCAAGCAAGAGCAGCTGCCACACAGAATCACATCTGGGTGGCAGTTTTCATTCTAAGGAGTAAGACAATGATAGCGATTTTAAAACAAGGCACCTCGGAAGAACAACTGCAGAGCCTCTGTGACTGGTTCAAGGCCATGGGCCTTGAGGTGCATATCTCCAAGGGACAGTTCCAGACCATTCTTGGCCTGATCGGCGACACCAGCAAGGTGGATACCAACCTGCTGGAGAGCCTGTCCATCATCGAGTCGGTCAAGCGTATCACCGAGCCCTTCAAGAACGCCAACCGCAAGTTCCACCACGAGGATTCCATCATCCAGGTGGGGGATGCCAGGATAGGCGGCGGCCACTTCCTGACCATCGCCGGGCCCTGCTCGGTGGAATCCCGCGAGCAGATGATCGAGGTGGCCACCCGGGTGAAAGCGGCCGGCGCCGGCGCCATGCGCGGCGGTGCCTTCAAGCCCCGCACCTCGCCCTATGACTTTCAGGGGCTTAAAGACGAGGGCCTGCGGCTGCTGAGCGAGGCCAAGGCGGCCAGCGGCCTGCCCATCGTATCAGAACTAATGAGTGTCAGCGACCTGCCCTTGTTTGAGGATGTGGATGTCATCCAGGTGGGCGCCCGCAACATGCAAAACTTTGATCTGCTAAGAGAGCTGGGCCGCACAAACAAGGTGGTGCTGATCAAGCGCGGCATGGCCAACAC
>CAKTTM010000099.1 GCA_934615145.1 uncultured Clostridia bacterium
AATCTTGATGTTATGATGAAGAGAATCTGCTCAGGAACTGCTTTGTCCGCTCTTCCCTGGGGTGGCTGATGACATCCTGGGGCGAGCCTTCCTCCACGATCAGGCCCTCATCCATGAAGATGACGTGGTCGGCCACGTCGCGGGCGAAGGCCATCTCGTGGGTGACGATGACCATGGTGGTCTTCTTGTCGGCCAGGGCGCGCACCACGCGCAGCACCTCGCCGGTCAGCTCAGGGTCCAGCGCGGAGGTGGGCTCGTCAAAGCAGAGTATCTTGGGCTTGAGCGCTAGCGCGCGAGCGATGGCTACGCGCTGCTGCTGCCCGCCGGAGAGCTGGTGGGGGTAGCTGTCGGCCTTGTCGCTCAGGCCCATCTGGCTTAGCAGCGCCCTGGCCTCCTCCTGGATGGCGGCGCTGGCCCCGCCGCGCAGCAGCTCTACCGCCAGCGTGATATTCTTCATCACCGTATACTGAGGGAAGAGATTGAAGGACTGAAAGACCAGGCCAAAGTTGAGGCGGTTGCGGCGTATTTGGGTATCGCTCAGCGTCCGCTCATCATCTGCGTCAAACAGGGTCTGATCATCCACCAGGATGCGCCCGCGGTCGGGCCGCTCCAGAAAATTAAGGCAGCGCAGCAGCGTGGTCTTGCCCGAGCCCGAGCTGCCGATGATGGCCAGCGCCCGGCCCTGCTCCAGCGAAAAGCTGATGCCTTTTAGCACCTGGACGCTGCCAAAGCGCTTATAGATGCCCTCAACCTCAAGCAGCGGCATGGATGCTCCCTTCACGCGCGGAAATAGTCAAGCTTCTTCTCCAGCCGGCCAAAGCCGATGGTCAGCAGGCCCACAAAGACCAGGAAGAACAGCCCGGTGGAAAACAGCGGCCATATCAGGCCCTGGGCGGTATACTCCTGCGCCATCATCAGTATCTCCTTGATGGAGATGATGCGCGCCAGCGAGGTGTCCTTGACCAGCGTGATGACCTCGTTGGCCATCGCGGGCAGGATGCGCTCGATCACCTGCAGCAGCGTGATGCGGTAGAATATCTGCCCCCGCTTCATGCCCAGCACCTGGCCCGCCTCCATCTGCCCGCGGGGAATGCCCTCGATGCCGCCGCGGTAGATCTCGGAAAAGTAGCAGGCGTAGTTGATCACAAAGGCCACGGTGGCCGCCGTGAAGCGCGCGCCGCTGCCCGAGCCCCAGGGCGAGCCCAGGTTGAGCAAGCCTGGCGCGAAGAATATGATCAGCACCTGCAGCAGCAGCGGCGTGCCGCGGATGATCCACACACAGGTGCGGGTCAGCATGGCCAGGGGCTTGAACCTGCTCATCGAGCCAAAGGCCACCACCAGGCCCAGCGGCAGCGAAAACAGCAGCGTCAGTAAAAACAGCTGCACATTCAAGTAAAAACTGCCTGCCAGTCGGCTGATGATGCTCAGCGCGTTTTGCATTCTGTCCTTTCAGTCGGCGCGGCGGGGCGGCACTTCGCCCCGCCGCGTCAGTGCCTATGTCTTACAGCGCCAGGGTCACGCCATACTTCTCGGCCAGCTGCTCCAGCAGGCCGCTGTCCTTGAGCGTCAGGAAGGCCTGGTTGACCTCCGCCGCCACATCGCTGCCCTTGCGGAAGGCCACGCCGTAGTACTCCACATTCAGCTTGTCCTTGATGACAAGGCCGGCGTAGTCCGTGCCTTCACCCACCATGCTTTGCGCCAGGGTCAGGTCCAGCACCGCGGCGTCGGCCGTGCCTGCGGCCACTTCCATCAGGCAGGCGGTCTGCACTTCCTTGCCGATGTACTCTGCCTGCTGAAGTCCCGCGTCCGACTTGATGGTGGTCTCGCCAGCGCTGCCGGCCTCAGCCACCACGATTTTGCCTGCCAGCGAGCTGGTGTCCTTGTACTCAGCATCCGCCTTCATCACCACCACCTGGGCATTCTCCAGGTAGGGCACGGTGATCTCCATGTTGGCCTTGCGGTCTTCGTCGATGGTAAGCCCATTCCAGATGCAGTCGATGGTCTTGGCGGCCAGCTCCACTTCCTTGGTCTCCCAGACAATCTCCACAAACTCGGCCTCCAGGCCCAGCAGCTCGCTGACAGCTTTGGCAAGCTCCGTGTCAAAGCCCACGAAATTGCCTTCCTCGTCGGTGTAGTTCATCGGCTTATACACCGTATAGCCGATGACCAGCTTGCCCTTGTCCTTGATATAGCCAAGGTCGCTGTCCTGCGCCAGGGCGGGGGCCGCCAGCATCAGCAGCGCCATCAGCATGCATAAGATCTTTTTCATGGTTCTCTTCCTCACTTCTCAGATATTGAGCACGCAGCCATCTTAGCACCCAGAGGCGGAAATGGGAAGAGGGAAAATGCATTTATCATGGTTATATTGCATGGATATGCAGGTTCTGGGGCCTTGCGGACGCACAGCCCAGCAAGCTGAGGCCAGAGATTTTACAGGGCCTTGCTTGTTTGGCGCCGCCTTTCGTGGTATGGGGGAGGCAAGGCTCAGCCTATGGCCATGCGCCGCCCCAAGGAGGATAGCCATGCGGATTCTACTGATCAACTTTAGCCCACGCGCCCAGGGCAACACGGACAAGCTGCTGCGCCCGATGGCAAAGGCCCTGCAAGCCCAGCAGCCGCTGATCGACTGCAACCAGCTGGCGCTGAGAGACTTTCAGATCAAGCCCTGCCGGGGCTGCCGGATATGCTTTGACGGCCCGGAGGCCGCCTGCCCCTGCCAGGATGAGCTGCTGAGCCTGCGCGATCAATTGGCTGCCGCGGACGCCATCGTGCTGGCAAGCCCCGTGTATGTGGAGGACATCAGCGGGCTGTGCAAGCAGTGGATAGACCGCATGGCCTTTCACTGCTACCGGCCCTTCCTGCAGGGCAAGCCGATAGGCCTGCTGACCACCTCGGGCGGGCGAACCTCCTGCCAGGCGCTGCGCAGCCTGCACATGGCGCTGACCGCCTGGGGCGGGCAGGTGATCAGCCGGGATAATTGCTGCACGGGCGCCAGGATCACGGCGCAAGAGGCCGCCCAGCGCTTTGAGCCGCTGGTAAAGCGCCGCGCGGGTGTCCTGCTGCGTCATCTGCGGCGGCCCAGGCTCAGCCTCTACACGCTGACCGCCTTTAAGACCCAGCAGCGCATCTGGCGGCGCAGCCCAGAGGATCACAGCCTCGGCCACTGGCAGCAGCAGGGCTGGCTGGCGGCAGAGCGCTGGCACTTCAGCGGCATCGCCGCCCCCTGGCCCAAGAAAAAACTGGCCGCGCTCTTGGGAGCGGCCGTGGCAGGTATCATGCGCTGAGCTGCAGCCCAGCGCGGTTACCTATTTGGCGGGCAGCTCGATCTCCCACCAGTGGCGGCCCTCCATGGCCAGCATGCCCTGGGCCGCCAGCGGCCCGGTGGAGCCGGCGGGATAGTTGGGAAAGTCGCCGATGTGCTGGTCGCAGCTGTTCTCGATGCTCTCCACAAAGCGCCAGCTGTACTCCAGCTCGTCCCAGCGGGTGAACAGTGAGGAGTTGGCGCGGAAGGCTTCTAAGAAGAGCTGCTCATAGGCTTCGGGCACATTGCCCTGGTAGCGGCTGGACTGCGAGTAGTTCAGCTCCACCTTTTCCATCGTCATCTCATTGCCCGGGCGTTTGGCATTGATCTGGAAATACATGCCCTCGGCCGGCTGCACCTGGATGACCAGCAGGTTGGGCGGCTGGCCCTCAAACTCATCATAGTACTGGACGCCAGCCAGGCGCTTGAACTCAATGACGATCTGCGTGCGGCCCTTGTCCAGCCGCTTGCCTGAGCGGATGTAGATGGGCACGCCGCCCCAGCGGAAATTGTCCACATTGGCGCGCAGGGCGATGTAGGTGGGCGTCCTGGACTGCTTGTCCACCCTGTCCTCCTCGCGGTAGCTGATGACATCCTTGCCCTGGACGCGGCCCTTGTCATACTGGCCCATCACCACGCCGCCGCAGGCCTCCGGATTGTCAAAGCGACGCAGCGCTCGCAGCGCCTTGACCTTTTCGTCGCGTACGGATTCGGGCTGCAGGTCGACCGGCGGCTCCATGGTGATCAGCGCCAGCATCTGCAGCAGGTGGTTTTGCAGCATGTCTTTCAAGATACCCGCCTGCTCATAGTATTCGCCGCGGCCCTCCACGCCCAGCGTCTCAGTGGAGGTGATCTGTATGTTGTCGATGTAATTGTGGTTCCACAGCGGCTCAAACAGCGAGTTGGCAAAGCGGATGGCCAGTATGTTGCGGATCATCTCCTTGCCCAGGTAGTGGTCGATGCGGTAGACCTGGTTTTCCTCCAGCGCGCGCGAAATGGTGCGGTTGAGGTCGCGGGCTGTCTTGAGGTCGGAGCCAAAGGGCTTTTCGATCATCACGCGGTGATCCCTGTTGCCGCGCTCCACCAGGCGGTGCTGTTGCAGATGCTCCACGATGGGGCCAAAGTGCTCCGGCGCCACCGCCAGGAAAAAGATACGCACCGCGGGCTGCTGGTAGAGCGCCTCATTTTGCTCCAGCCAGGCCTTCAGGCCGGCGTAGCTGTCCGGCTCATCAATAAACTCCATGCGCCGATAGTGCAGATGGCTCAAAAAGCGCGCCAGGTGCCCTTCGTCCACGCCCGTGCGCGAATAGGTCTCAATCGACTTGCGCGCGTCCTGGCGATAGCTGTCATCATCCTTGTCGCGCCGGCCGATGGAGATGATGGAGGTCTCCTTGGGCAGCCGGCCCTCGGCCAGCAGGTGGTACAGCGCCGGCAGCAGCTTGCGGTGGGTCAGGTCGCCCGTTCCGCCAAATATCATCAGCAGCAGGGATTGATTGGTCTGGTTGTCGTAGGCCTTGTTCAGGGTGTTTCCCTCCTTCTGCGCCCATGCGGGCGCAAAGCTATCCCCATTATACCCCAAAGCCCCCCTCGCGTCAGCCTTGCGCCCGGCCCCCTGCTGTGCTAAAATACCGCTCAGGCCAATCAAGGCCGCCTGTTCCCGTAGCTCAGCTGGATAGAGCGTTCGCCTCCTAAGCGAAAGGCCTTGGGTTCGAATCCCGACGGGAACGCCAGAAAGCCTGACCATGAAGTGTGGTCAGGCTCTTGGTTTTTGAGGGTATGTAACTTGCGCACCAGTGACCTCAGCGCTTCTCCATCAATGATGTCAGCAAATCGCGGTTGGTGTCCAGCCCCTCGCCCGCCATCAGGGCTGGCAGCAGATCGCTTTCAATCTCATCCTTTAGAAATAGAGCACGCCTGCCGATGATGATCATCGGCACATATTGCCGGTCCGGGTGCACAAAGAGTGTGTCATAAAAGCGCTGCACCACCTTCATCTGCGCGGGGATCTGCTTTTCCAGGCTTATAAAGCGTACCCGGCTGACTGTGCCATCGGCAAGTGTGACGGCCTCGGGTAGCGCGGCGAAGAAATCCTCCAGTTCTTTACAGTAGGGACAGTAATCCTTATAGAAATAGACGATGAGGCTGTCCTGTGGGCCGATGTCCTCCAGGCAGTCGCTGCGCGGGGCGATGAACTGCTGCCCCTCCTGGGGGCTGCGCCGCCAGGCGGCGTCTGCCGGCATGCGGGACATCACCTGCGGGATCAGGGCGGTCAGCTTCTGTTCACTTTCCTCACCGATGAGCACATCGCCCCAACCCGGCTCGCCTACCAGATATAGCGGCAGGCGATTCCATTGCGCCTGTGGCACCTCAAAGGCCTTCAGGTATGCCTGCTGTTCTTTGCGGATGGGCTCATACATCAGGTTGCGCACCTTGATCTGCAGGCTGCCATCCTCATAGCGCGCGCGGTGCTGGGCTATGAGGCGGCCAAGAACCTCGCTGACCACGGCGCAGTCGCGGCAGCCGGTGTCCGCGGAGGCGCAGCCGCCGCAAGGATCATAGAGATAGACGCGCAGCTCCAGTGGCTCCTGCTCATCGGTGGGTAGCGCCTGCGCAGTGGGCAGCGCCAGCAGCAGTGCGCAAAGCAGCGACAGCAGCGCTTTAGCCATCCGTCTTCAGGCTTTCATCCGGCTTTACCAGCGGATAATAGCACAGCACCCTGCGCTCTGCGCCCAGTGCCACCATGGGGGGCACGGTCGTGCGGCAGCGCTCATCCGCGTAGGGGCAGCGTGGGGCAAATTTGCAGCAGGTGGCCGTATACTCCTTATCCTCCATGTCCGGCAGTGCCACATCGTCCTGCCACTTATCACCTACCCGCGGTATGGCGTTCATCAACAGCGCTGTGTAGGGATGCGCCGGATGATCCATGATGGCTTTGGCTGGGCCATACTCAATCTGTACGCCCCTATATAGGGTGGAGATATAGTCGGAGATGTAGTAGGCGGTGGACAGGTCGTGGGTGATATAGATGAAGGAGACCTTGTACTTGTCCTTGAGCTCCTTGAAGAGATTGACAATGTTCATCTTCAGCGAGGCGTCGATCGCGGCGACCGGCTCATCGGCAATGATCAGCTTTGGCCGGGTCAGCAAAGCCCTGGCGATAGATACGCGCTGCAGTTCACCACCGGAGAACTGCGCTGTGAACTTGTCCTTCACCGCTTCCAGTGACAGGCCGACATCCCGCAGTGTGCTGTCAATCAGCTTTTCGGCCTCCTGTCGGTTTGGGGAGATCTTCAGCCGCAGCGCGGTGTTAAACAGGTAGCTGTCCACTGGCTTTCTGGGGGAGAAGGATTCATAGGGGTTTTGGAAAATGGGCTGCACATCCAGGCGGAACTGTAAGGGCTTATAGTGCCTTTTGTCGGTATAATCCTGCCCTTGCAGACGAATGCTGCCCTCATCAGGCTTGTGGACACGCAGAATCATCTTGCACAGTGTGCTCT
>CAKTTM010000100.1 GCA_934615145.1 uncultured Clostridia bacterium
GCATCATCCTGGCGCGCGCCGAGGCTTATGCCAGCAAGAACCCTATCATGGCCTCCGCCGCTGATGGCCTAGGCATGGGCATTGGCTTCACGCTGGCCCTGCTGCTGATCGGCGCCGTGCGTGAGTTCCTGGGCACTGGCGCCATCTTTGGCATGACGGTGATGGGCGCTGGCTTTGAGCCTGTGCTGCTGTTCATCCTGGCCCCCGGTGGCTTCCTGGTCTATGGCCTGCTGCTGGGCATCATCAATGGCATTGGCGACAAGCGCAAGCAGAAGAAGTTGGTGAAGGAGGTTAAGGCAGCATGAGGCTTAACGACATCGGCATTTTCCTCTTCTTTGTCAACTGCGTATTCACCAATAACTTCATTTTCTCCCGCTTCCTGGGCAACTGTCCCTACCTGGGCGTGTCCAACAAGCTGGAGACCGCCACAGGCATGGGCGTGGCCGTTACCTTCGTCATGGGCATTGCGTCGCTGTTTACCTACCTGACATACACCTATATCCTGGTGCCGCTTGATCTGGTGTACCTCAACACCATTTCCTTCATCCTCATCATTGCGGCGCTGGTGCAGTTTGTTGAGATGTTCATGAAGAAGGCGCTGCCCGCGCTCTATTCGGCGCTGGGTATCTATCTGCCCCTGATCACCACCAACTGCGCTGTGCTTGGCGTGGCCCTGGTCAACATGAACGCGGGCTACAACCTGCTTGAGTCGGTGCTCAGCGGCGTGTTCGGCGCGCTTGGCTTCCTGCTGGCCATCGTATTGATGGCAGGTGTGCGCGAGCGGCTGGAAAGCTCAGATATCCCCAAGGCCTTCAAGGGCTTCCCGATCAGCCTGGTCATCGCTGGCCTGATGGCGATCGCTTTCCTGGGCTTCTCGGGCCTGGTCAAATAAGGAGGCAAGCATGAACCTAAACGCTGTACTTTACGCGCTGGCGGTGCTGGGTGGCTTTGGTGCCCTGTTTGGTATCCTGCTAAGCTATGCGGACAAGGTGTTCTTCGTACCTGTTGATGAGCGGGTGGCCCAGGTGCGCGAGGCAGTGGCCGGTGCCAACTGCGGCGCCTGCGGCTATCCAGGCTGCGATGCCTTTTCCACCGCGGTGGTTGCGGGCGAAGCGCCCACCAATGGCTGCACGCCCGGCGGCGCCTCCTGCGCGGCGGCACTTGCCCAGATCATGGGTGTTGACGCGGTGGATGAGGAGCCCATGGTGGCGCGCATCCGCTGCCAGGGCGGCGATGGCGTGTCCAAGGACAAGGCCATCTACCAGGGATTGGAGAGCTGCCACCAGGCCATGACGCTGGCCGGCGGCCCCAAGGTTTGCCCCACAGCCTGTGTGGGCCTCAAAGATTGCTACCGTGTGTGTAAGTTTGACGCCATCAGCTTTGTCAACGGCCTGTGCGTGATCGATCCGGTCAAGTGCACCGCCTGCGGTATGTGCGTGCTGGAGTGCCCCAACAACCTGATCAAGCTGCTGCCGCGCTCGGCCACCGTGACGGTGCGCTGCATGAACACGCAGGCGCCCAAGCCTGCGATGGATAGCTGCTCGCGCTCCTGCATCGGCTGCAAGCGCTGCGAAAAGGCCTGTCAGTACGACGCCATCCATGTCACCAACTTCCTGGCCCTGATCGATACAGACAAATGCACCAAGTGCGAGGCCTGCATTCCGGTCTGCCCCAACCAGAGCATTACGCTGAGCGACTGATCGCCTGCGATCTGGCCACTCCATTCACGGCGTCACCCTTCAGGGTGGCGCCGTTTGCGCATTCTCAAAGTTGATAAATGGGCTCAAACAGGGTACAATATGGCAAAGACAAAGGAGGGCTGCACCATGTACAGAGCCGTGATCGAGGACGCCAAGGAGAGGATGGAGAAAACGCGCGAGGTGTTCCGCCGCGACATGCAGTCATTGCGCGCCGGGAGGGCCAATCCCCAGCTGCTGGACCGCATTATGGTGGATTACTATGGTACGCCCACACCGCTGAATCAGATGGCCAACATCATGTCGCCTGAGCCGCGGATGCTGACCATTTCGCTGTGGGACACCAAGGCCATCCCGCTGGTGGAGAAGGCCATACAGAAGAGCGACCTGGGTATGAACCCCGCCAACGACGGCAAGATCATCCGCCTGATCGTGCCTGAGCTCAATGAAGAGCGCCGCAAGGAGCTGTCCAAGAAGGTCAGCCAGGCGGCTGAAGAGTCCAAGGTGGCCCTGCGGGCCATCCGCCGCGACGCGATGGAACAGTTCAAGAGAATGAAGAAGGACTCCACCATCACCGAGGACGATCAGAAGCGCGCCGAGGACGAGATGCAAAAGGTGACCGACGCTGCGAGCAAGGAAGTGGACAAGCTGGCAGCCGAGAAAGAAAAAGAGATACTGGAGATCTGATGCAATCGGACTTGATCGCAAGGCCACTGGATGAAGTGCTGGCGCAGCTTGGGCAAAGCGGCCAGCATCCTGCTGTGGTGCGTCTGGCCTCTCCCGCCAAGACGGCGCTGGATGCCTGGCGCCGCCCCTATGTGATTGCGCAGCGGGCCGATGGCACGCTGGTGGTCGCCGGCTTTGATGACCGCTTTCCGGAGGCGGGGGATGAGTGAGACTGGCGCCCTGATGCCCCGGCATGTCGCCATCATCATGGATGGCAATGGCCGCTGGGCCAAGCAGCACAGCCTGGCGGTGGCGCTTGGCCATCGCCAAGGTGTGGAGTCGCTGCGCGAGATCATCCGCGCTTCCTCTGACATGGGCATCCAGGTCTTGTCACTCTACGCCTTTTCGACAGAGAATTGGCGGCGCTCCAAGACAGAGGTGGCTGCCCTGATGTGCGCATCCGCATCCTGGGCGACAAGGAAGGGCTGCCTGAGCCGCAGTGGCGCACAGTGTCTGAGGCAGAGCGCAGAACCCAGGGGAATACCGGGCTGCAGCTCAACATCGCGCTGAATTATGGAGGCCAGGCAGAGATACTACGGGCCGCTAGGCAGCTGGCACAGATGGTGGCCGCAGGGCAGATACGGCCCGAGCAGATCGATGAAGACAGCTTTCGCCAGCGGCTCTACACCCATGATCAGCCCGATGTGGATCTACTGATCCGCACCAGCGGCGAGATGCGGCTGAGCAATTTCCTTCTCTTTCAGAATGCTTACGCGGAGATGGTCTTTCCGCAGACGCTGTGGCCGGACTTCAGCGTGCAGGACTACAAGGCGCTGATAGAGGCCTTTGGCAGGCGGGACAGAAGATTTGGGGGGCGCAAGGCATGACGACAAGGATAGTCACCGGCGCAGGGCTGTTGGCCCTGTTGTTTTTCGCCCTCTGGATGGGTGGCTGGGTATTTGCCATCCTCTGGGTGGCCTGCGTGATGATCGCGGTGGCAGAAGAGTTTCATGTGCTGTCGGCTGCCGGTCATCGTCCGGTGGCCTGGCCCACCTGGGCGGCGCTCATCATCAGCATCCCAGGCTTCCTGATGCTGGGCGCCGGCAAGGCCACCGGCCTGCTGATCGCGGTGGTGCTTTTCACCTTCCTGATCGTCTGCGCCAATGTGCTCTTTCGCAGCAATCCGCTGTTGGAGGACATGCTCTTTTCCATCCTGCCGCTGATGTCGGTGGCGCTGCCGGGCATGTCTCTGCTGGCGCTGACGGGCGTGGAGACGGGTCTACAGCGCGTGCTGTTGGGGCTGGTCTTCTTTGTGCCGGTGGTGGGGGACACCCTGGCCTACTTTGTGGGCGTGCGCTATGGGCATGTCAAGCTTAACCCCATCGTCAGCCCCAAGAAAACGCTGGAGGGTGCGGTGGGCGGCCTGGTGGGCAGCACGCTGACGGCACTGGCTGTCTACCTGATCGCCACCGCCTTTGGCAACAACATGCCCAGCATCTGGCACTTTCTGGTCATCGGCTTTCTGGGCGGCCTGGTGGGCCAACTGGGCGATCTGTTCGCCTCCATCGTCAAGCGGCACTGCGATGTCAAAGATTTTGGGCATATTTTCCCCGGCCATGGCGGCATGATGGATCGCCTGGACAGCATATTGTTTGTCGCGGTATTCATCTACACCTATCATGAGCTTTTTCTATCCTAAGAGGCATTGATGCGATCGATCACGATTCTGGGGGCCACGGGCTCCATTGGCACGCAGGCGCTGGACATCGCGGCGCTCTACTCAGAGCGTTTCCGTGTTGTTGCGCTCAGCGCCCATGGCAACAGCCAGCTGCTGTTTGAGCAGGTGCGCCGTTTCAGGCCGCAGATGGCGGCGCTGACATCGGGTGAGATCCCGATACCCGATGATCTGCGCTTCTGCGACTGGCGCTTTGGCCAGGATGCCCTGGCGCAGCTGGCGGCAGAGGCGCCGGCCGATGATGTGTTGGTCGCGGTGTCGGGCATGGTGGGGCTTCATGCTGTGCTGGCCGCGCGCAAAGCCGGTCGGCGCGTGCTGCTGGCCAACAAGGAGGCCCTGGTCGCCGGCGGCGAGCTGGTGATGGCGCAATGCCAGCCTGATGAAAAAAGCCCGACCCTGATCCCGGTGGACAGTGAACACAACGCCATCTACCAATGCCTGCAGGCTGCTCAGGGCAATGCCTTCAAGCAGCTGATACTGACCGCCTCAGGCGGCCCCTTCCGCACCTGGGCGGCTGAGGACATCAGGCAGGCAACTTTGTCCCAGGCGCTGAAGCATCCCAATTGGTCCATGGGTGCCAAGATTACCATCGACTCCGCCAGCATGTTTAACAAGGCGCTGGAGATCATCGAGGCCAGGTGGCTCTTTGACGCGCGCCCGGAGCAAATCGATGTCCTGGTTCATCCGCAGAGCATTGTGCATTCCATGGTACGCTTTGAGGATGGCGGGCTGCTGGCGCAGCTGGGCGTCCCCAGCATGCGCTTGCCCATACTCTATGCCATGGCCTACCCTGAGCGGCTGGACAGCGCGCTTGAGCCGCTTGACCTGGCAGCCTTGGGACAGCTAAGCTTTGAAGCGCCCGATCATGCGCGCTTTCCGGCGCTGCGCCTGGCCTATGAGGCACTGCATGCCGGCGGCAGCGCCGCCTGCGTGCTCAATGCCGCCAATGAAGAAGCTGTGCACGCCTTCTTGCGTGAAGAGATACCGTTTGGCGCCATCGGTGACATTGTGCAGGAGTGCCTGCAGCGCCTGCCCGTCGCCGATGTATCGCAGCTGCAGGCCATCGAAGCCGCCGACCTGGCCGCCCGCCAGACCGCGCAGCAATTGATCGCCTCGCATCGCCTTTAGTCTTTAGGAGGACATATGTCACTACTCTATATTCTGGCCGCCATCCTGATGTTTGGCGTGATGATCACCGTTCACGAGGCGGGCCACTTTGTGGCTGCCCGCCTGAGCCGCATCCCGGTGCGTGAGTTTGCCATAGGCTTTGGCCCCAAACTGCTGGGCTGGAAGAGCCGCAAGCATGAGACCACCTTCGCCCTGCGGGCCATCCCCATGGGCGGTTATTGCGCCTTCTATGGCGAGGATGATGGCAGCGAAGAGGCCAAGGATGACCCGCGCAGCTTTGGCAATCACAGCCCCTGGAAGCGCCTGGCGACCATTCTGGCGGGCCCGGTGATGAACCTGGTGCTGGCCATGTTGGTGGCTGTGCTCTTCTTTGCCCTCAGCGGCGTGCCGCGCATCACCGGCCCATCGGTCACATCAGTGCAGTCGGTCAACGCCAACAGTCCGGCGCAGGAGGCGGGGGTCTGGCCGCTTGACACACTGGTCAGCCTCAATGGCATTGAGATCACTGACAACATTGGCGAGCTGCTGGACAAGCTGTCCAAAGACGGCAGCATGCCCCTGCAGCTGACGGTCGATCGGCCGACGGTGGGGAAGAAGACTTTGGACATCACTCCACTGTACTCTCAGGACACGGGACACTACATGATCGGTGTCAATCTGATCATCAATACGCCTCAGGAGTGGTTGAGGGGCAGCCTTTCGCAGACGCTGCAGGCCGCCTGGGACATGAGCGTGGATGCTGGCAGCGCCATTCTGAATGCGCTTCGCAACCTGGTATTCCGTGGACAAGGCATCAACGAGATGACGGGCTTCGTGGGCATCACCCAGACCATTGTGCAAGCCACTGAATCTCAGCAGCTGCAGGGCTTCCTTTACCTGATGTGCCTGATTTCCATCAACCTCGGGCTCTTCAACCTGCTGCCTGTTCCCGGACTGGATGGCTCCCGCATCCTCTTCCTGCTGCTGGAGATCATACGCGGTAAGCCCTTCAAGCGTGAGGGCTATGTGCACGCTGTTGGCATGCTGCTGCTGTTTGCCTTCATGATCTGGATCAACCTGCGCGATATCATCCGCCTGTTCTGACGATGAAGAAGACTGTATACGCAGGCAGGCTGCCCATTGGCGGCCACCACCCGGTCAGCGTGCAGACCATGACCAATACCCCCACCGAGGATGTGGCGGCCACCAGCGCCCAGATACGCGCCCTGGCAGAGGCCGGCGCCGATCTGGTGCGGGTCTCTGTCTATGACATGGACTGTGCCATGGCCGTACGCGCCCTGGTGGATCAAAGCCCGGTGCCATTGGTTGCCGATATCCACTTTGACGCCAGCCTGGCTGTCAAATCCATCGAGCAGGGCATTTCTAAGCTGCGCATCAACCCGGGCAATATTGGTGATGACAGCAAGGTGCGCATGGTGGCCGACAGCGCCAAGGCGCATCAGGTGCCCATCCGCGTCGGTGTGAACACTGGCTCCCTGCCAAAGGACATCCTGGTGCGCTTTGGCGGCCCCAGCGCAGAGGCACTGGTGGCCTCGGCCGAGCGCCA
>CAKTTM010000101.1 GCA_934615145.1 uncultured Clostridia bacterium
GCTAAGGAGAACGGCGATGAGAAAACCATACCTGTTGTGTCTGATGCTGGCCCTGCTGCTATTGCTGCCCCTGGCGGGGCAAGGGGCGCGGGCGGAGCAGCCGGGAGAATTGACGGCGACCATCACGCTGGACAAGGAAAGCGTGGCGGTTGGGGAGACCATCACCGCCAGCTGGACGGTTGTGGGTGGCACGGAGCCCTATGAAATCCAATTTCACTGGCGAGTGGTAGATGGTGGCGAGGATCAGCTTGTAGACGATGCTCAGCGCTCAGGATCTGATAATACGCCAGTGACATTCAGCCCTACCTTTGGAAAGTCGGGAGCGCTATATCTGACTGTCATCGATGCGTTAATGATTGAGGCCTACGCGTCGGCAGACTTCACCATCTCGGATGCGCCAGAGGTGAAACCGCTCGTACTTTCGGCGGCGCTTGACAAAGGGGCGGTCATCCTTGACCGAGGCGAGAGCGTTACTGCAAGCTGGCAAGCAACGGGTGGCCTGGCTCCTTACGAGTTCTTTGTATACTGGTCTACAAAAGACAGTGACGCAGGTGAGTATCAGGTCGCAGAGCAAGCAACCTTGACCGCCCAAAGTCACAGCTTTACCCCGACCAAGGGAGTTGGCGGCCAACTGTGGCTGAACGTCGTAGATGAGCTTGGCCGCGCTGATGAGACCAGGCTTGATTTCTTGATCGTCAGACGCGGCGACGCCAATGGCGACGGGGCTGTCAACATCAAGGACCTGGAGCACGTGGTGGATCACCTGCTGGACAACAGCAAGCCCATCAAGGCCCCGGCCAATGCCAACATGGATGGCCAGGCTGAGGTGGACATAGCTGACCTTAAGCAGATCATTGACATGGTGGTGGGAGACTAATGATAAGGAAGCTGTTCAGCTACCCACTTGTCGTGAGAACGATGGCGCTTTGTCTGCTGGCTACATGCCTGCTGCTTGCTCCGATGAGCAGCGCGCAGGGGCAAGCGTTCACGCTGAGCCTGCGCGGCCTTGGCCTGCGTCACCTGGCGCACAGGCCAGCCGATGGCTGGCACATGGTGGCGCCCATCGATGTCAGCAGGCCGGGCAGCACCAGCATCGACCTGATCGCGGGCGAAAGCCGCGTCATTGGCAGCCTGAGCATTACCGTAGGAGAGGAGGATATTCGCTGGGAACCAATTTACTGGGACGGGGTAAAGGTCAGCGGCATGGCGCTGACACTCTACACAGACAGTGCGCAGATCGGACGTACAGGCGCGGCCGGCGAGGCGGTGCCGCTGGATCAGCCCCTGGCGCTGAGTGCCACGATGCGGGAGGCTGGCCTGCTCTGGCTCTGGCTGACTGGCAGCGCGCAGGTAGCACCAGAGGCGACGAACATTGGACGATACACGGCGCAGGGTGCCCGGGAGATACAGGAGCGCATCGACCTGGCGGCGCGGTCGGGCATCGCTGAAAACTATCTGGAGCGCCTGCCGCTGCCGGAGGCGCCGGGCCCAGGTATTCCTGACGAGAATGGCTGCATCGATGGCGTCTGCCCCATGCCCACTTTACCGCCGATGGGGGAAGGCGGCTGGACCTTCCCCAAACTGCCCTGATGCAAAGGAGGAGAGGATAAGCATGAAAAGAGCGCGCCTATTGAACATCTTGCTGTTAGCTGTGCTGCTGCTGCCCCTGGGTGTAGCGCAGGCGGCGCCTGTGAGGATGTATAATATCTGGGCTACTTGGTGTCCGCCCTGCGTACAAGAGCTGCCGGAGCTGGGGAAGATTGCCAGGGATTATGAGGGCCGCCTGAGCCTGATTGGCGTGCAGCTGGATGGCGATACGCCCAGCGGATTACAGGAAGGCAATGCCATGCTCAAGGGAGCTGGGGCTACTTATGCCAATGCCGCCCCCAATAGCGGTACCTATTGGATGGCGGCGGAATCCCGGTACGTGCCGGCCACCTTCTTCCTGGATGCCTCGGGCAAGGTGCTCAAGAAGGTCACCGGCTCTCGCAACTATGCCGGCTGGGCCAGGGAAATCGAGGCCGTCTTGAACCCCAGGCCCTTCCTGGCAGGCGATGTCAATGACAACGGCAGGGTGGAGCTGTATGACTTGGAACTCCTGATCGATTACATCGTACACGATGGCAGCATATTCTCCTGGCGAAATGCCGACAGCAACCGCGACGGTGAGCTCAGCATCGAAGACACCATCCTGCTGATCACTGCGCTGCTTAGTTAAGATCAGAGAAAAACCTCACGAAGTTTCCAAAATGACTTGATTGCTTTAAAGAAGAGTGGTATCATATCGAACACATAGGATGACCATAGATAAGAAAGGCGGTTATCGAATGAGAAAGCTGTTAACCTTAGTGCTGGTGTGCGCGCTGCTGCTGGCAGCCATGCCAGCTGCCCTGGCTCAGACTGTCGCACCCGGTGCGAAAGTGACGGTGGAGTTTCCGTTCAGTGGCAAAGCTGCGAACCTGGTTCATGCCATATACACCATTCCCGCAGGCTTGACCTTTGTAGAGGGTGAAGTTGACGGCTGGACATACGGCAAAGCTGGCAAGACACAGGCCATCTATGCCAGCCTCACCGGCATCACCAGCGGGACGCTGAAACTCACGCTCAAGGCAGCGGCCGATGCCAAGGGTGACTTGGCTGTGGCCATCACTCACCTGCAGGGCTATGCTCCTAGCAGTTGGATTGGCCTGACTGGCAAGGCTACCAAGACCGTGACGGTCAGCGGTGGTGCTGCCGGTAGAGTGCCGGGAGATGCGGATGGCAATGGCAAGGTTGATATTGATGATCCGATCGCAATCTTGCAGCATCTTGCGTATTGGGGCAACACCATTAATCTGGAAAACGCGGACTGTGACGGGAAGGCTGGATTGAATATCGATGACGCCATCCACCTCTTGCAGTATCTGGCCTTCTGGGGCGTTGAGCTGAAGTAACTCAAAGCCATCAGGACTGTCCCAGGCATCGTTTTCGGTGTTTCTTTTCAACGCTGCTTCGTGGCAAGTGGCCACTAGCAAAATAAACCACAGAGGAGTTATCAATCTATGAAGAGGAAACTGGTTTATCTGATGTTGGCCTTGGTACTGGGCATCTGCTTCTTAACCACGGCGAGTGCCGCAGTTGAAAAGAAGCCCGGTGACACTTTTACGGTCACTGTGGTTCCCAAGGGCGAGAATGTCAATGTATATGTTATCGCGCTTGACTATGATGCCGCGGTTCTTGAGAACACTGGCGTGACCAGCGGAAGAAAGATCAAGGATGGCAGGATAACGACTTTCGGTAGTGATCTTAACAACTCGCTTACCGGCAAGACCGCACTGACTGCTACCTTCAAGGTTAAGGAGGGGACAGAGGGCAAGACTGCCAAGGTAACCGTTGTTGAATTGCAGCCCACTAAGACAGCCGAAGGCGCAACTGTCGATGGCAAGTGGAGCGGGTCTACCACAATCACGGTTGTTGGCGCCGCCCCCGTCACCGACGCACCCACCACCACCGCGCCCGTGACTGATGCGCCCACCACCACCGCGCCTGTCACCGAAGCGCCTGTGACCGCGGCACCCACGGCAGTGCCCACCCCCGCCCGCACCTGGAGCCCCTGGAAGGTGCGCAAGGCCGCGACCTGCACCGCCGAGGGTGTTGAGTTCCGCACGATGGGCACCAAGGAAGAGACCCGTCCGATCGCCAAGCTGGCCCACAAGGAAGGCAAGTGGGAAGTTGTCCGCAAGGCCACTGCCGAGCAGCCCGGCCTGCGCGTGAAGAAGTGCACCGTCGGCGGCGAAATCCTCAAGCAGGAAGAGATCCCCTTCAGCAAGGTGCAGCGCTTCACCAACAATACCGCCAGCTCCCAGGGCTTCTACTTCCGCAATGAGGTCAAGGGCCTCACCAAGGAATGGAACATGTTCACCCCCATCGACGTTTCCGCTGATGGCGAGCAGAACATCCCGCTGATCGCGTCCAACATGTACTACATCGGCAATGTCAAGGTGGTCGTGGCCGGCGGCAATGTGACCGTCACCTACGAGGTCGCCAACGGCGTCAAGGTGCGCAAGGACTTCCTGGCCATCCTGCCTGACCTGGCCTCTGTCACGACCATCGATCCCGCCAAACTGGCTGACTTCGCCCATGCCTACGGCGAGCCCATCAGCATTGAAAATGACCTTAAGGGCGACACCAAGGTGCTGCTCTATGTCCGCAACAATGTTGACTATGCCGATAACTTCAGGGGCGTGACCCGCTTCACCAACAGGCTGGATGCCTATACCAAGGTACTCGATGGCCTGAGGGCAATCATGGACTAAAACCCCGCATTTGGGTGGCACATCCGCTCAATCGGTAGCTTTGAGGGATGGCCAGGCAGCGTGCTGCCTGGCCATCCTTGTTGATTCAATGAGGATAAAGGATGAAGCATACAAGCTGTATAGGCCCGTTGGCGCTGGCCTGATGATGGTGATGCTCATGACCCTTGCATTGCCTGCGCAGGCCACCACGCCACTGACGCCGCAAATAGACGTCAATCAGGAAGCTGTGACCTACGGTATGCCGCTTAGCATTGGCTGGGAGATTGTTGGCGGCAGACCGCCTTACCAGATCAGCTATCAGGTCTTTGGTCGCTACCGGGGTGAAGAAGAACACCCGGTCAGTGGTCTGCATACTATCGCCCAGCGGGAAGCGGGACTGGGCCAGGCCACGGTCAACATGACGACCTATGCCGGCCCCCACGGCAGCATCCAGATGAAGGTGAAGGATAGCACTGGTGTGATCGTTGATGCGTGGGATGATAGAGGCTTTGCCATCATTGAACCAGTGGTGCCCAATGTCATCTCGGGGGACGGCTATGCTGTGATCAAGTGGTCAAGTCCGCCAATGTCAGGCGAGAACATTCTTTATGCATATGAAAACAGCCGCTTGCGTGAGTTGGCTCGCGGCCTGAGGCAGTTCGCCAGCTATCGCGTGGATGGTCTTATCAATGGCAACGCCTATCAGTACTTCGTGCAGGTTTACGATGGCGAGGCCTTGAGCTGGAGCATCTTTGATGAGCGCTTTCTGGCCTCGGTGATTCCCGGCAAGGCTGTCAAGGGCGATGCAGATGGGAATGGCAGTCTGTCCGTTGCAGATGCGGCGGCCATCATCAACAATCTGATCTACGGCCTTGACCCGCTCGCGCCCACCAACGCCGATGTGGATGGTGATGGTGATATCACGATGCAGCAGAGCCGCTTCGGATCGAAGCCACGGTGGACAAGACGAGCGTCAAAGTGGGGGACAAGATCACGGTCCATTGGACGCTACGCGGCGGCGTACCGCCCTATGAGTCTGAGATGGATTGGAATGCTCTGTACAGCATTGATGCGTATCAAGATTTTACTGGAGACAAGGGCACTGGGTCGATGACAGTTGAGGCGGGCATGGTGCCTGTGATCAAGTTCCATATCAGAGTAAAAGACAGTCAGATGAGCTATGATCAGTATTATTCTGATCCCGTCGTCCTGTCTTCAGATGATCTTGGCCTGAGCATCCAGAATCAGGATAGTTGGCGCTACCCAGGTGACACTGCAATCGTGCTGGATAGAACCATGGTAAAGACGGGGATCCGATCAAGGCCACTGTCCTGCGCCAATATGATATCCCCGCCGCCGGCTATACTGGCTACAACAGCAGTTGGTACATTTACGAAGGCGATGAGTGGCGCGAGTATGAGAATGCCTACACTAACTATGGGACAGCTTCCAAAACATTTACCTTTCGGCCCACAAACGCAACGAGTGGCTACTTTGTTGTTTGGGCGCAGCTGTATAGTGGATCCGACTACCCAGAGTATGACTACTATGAATCCGAGACCTTCCTGATCACCCAGGGAACGCCCCCTGTGTGCGACATCAAGCTCAGCAGTCAAAGCATTGCCGGTGGGCAGCCGATCACTGCCACCTACACCATCAGCGGTGCGGACTTCCTGACCACTTATTGGGAAACTGAGCGCACAGGCCCAGAGGAGCAGGTCGAGAAGATATCCGGTGCCCCGGCGCAGGGCAGCTCGACAGCCGTCTTTGCCAAGAAGGGTCGCGTACGCTTTGTGGTTGACACCACGCCCATCGGCGCGCATCATACTGAAGTGCATCCGGCGTTTCGCTCGGCGTGGGTAGACATTACCAGTGATGCCGTGAACCCTGTGACTGTGTCAATCGATAAACTGCAAGGCAGCTATCCCGAAAATCAGCTCATCCCACTCAGCTGGCAGATCAGCGGCGGCACAGCGCCCTATGAGGTGACCTATACCCTTTGGAACAAACACCGCGGAGAAGCGGGCCATTCCTTTGAACCCATTACGATGACTCAGAGCGCATCCGGCACGGGCTGGACAAGCCTGGTCAACCAATGCGATGAAGGCGCCTTCGGCTATGTGGTGGTCCAGGTAAGGGATGCCAAAGGGTCTCAGGGCTGAGGCCGAGTCCATTGTATTTAGCGTGCTGGCCGCCCTGGCCAATCAGGGCGTCACGCTCCCAGGCGACGCCAACGCCAATCAGCGCCTTGATATGGGCGATGCGGATAGCATCATCAGCTACCTGGTGCTGGGTATACCCTGTGCCTCGATGGACAATGCCAATGCCGATGGTGTGAATGGAGTCAGTCTCGGTGACCTGCAGTGGATTATGGACCAGTTGGTGAAGTAACGACGGGAAAGAGGGAGGGGT
>CAKTTM010000102.1 GCA_934615145.1 uncultured Clostridia bacterium
CGCTCGTACCACTCAACAACCAGGCAGCATGACATGGTTACCGGAGTCCCAAGTTGCGAACTTGATTTGACAGTACCAACTTCTTCCCGTATATTTCATTGACAAAAGATAATTCAATTCAGAACCAAGAAACCAGAAAGCTTGTAAAGGCTTATATACAAGGAGCGATTTCTCTGGACAGCTTTATTGAGACGCTGGATCAGCGCAACCGACTGATGATAAGAGAGAATCAATAGATTTTCTATACTAACATAGACGGCTGGATCTGATATGGCGTCAAAGGTTCACTTCCATGCTAACACCGCCTCGCCTGTGAAAGGGCGGGGCATTTCCCATCCCGCGGCAAATCGGGTATGATAGGGGCCGTCAAGTATGACAGCAAGTAGCCACCGAAAGGAACGACCACAAGATGAGCAAACCCACGCTGCTGGCCTTCAACCTGCATGGAGAGCGCGCCGGGCGCATCCGGCTGATGGCCTCCCGCTATGGCATACAGTATCGCCCCGTGAAGCCTGAGCAGTATAATCAGCCGCTGTCGGCGCTCTGCGGCCAGGGGGAGCCCGGCGAAGGCGTCTATGAGGGCCCCGGCTTTGAGGAAGAGATGCTGTACATGGCCTATTTCCCTGGCGGGCTGGTGCACAAGCTGCTGGACAGCTTCCGCCAGCAGCGCATGCCCTCGGTGAAGCTCAAGGCCATGATGACAGAGAGCAACCAGGCCTGGGACACGCTGGAGCTGCACCGCAACCTGATGGAGGAGGCGGAGCAGTTTCGTCAGATGAAGGCCTTTGCGCATGCGAAAAAGGAGCAGGAAGCGCAGGCCCCCCAGGGGCAGGACGGCGCGCTCTGAATAAAACGGCCTCAGGCCAAATCGCGCAGGATGTCGTCAAGATAGCCTTCAAGGCTGGGCGGGTAAAGGCCTGCCAGGACGCTCTGGGTCAGCCGCCTGACCATATGCTCCTCAAAGGCATTCAGCCGGCCCTCTTCATTGCCGGATAGATAATAAGAGGCGTCCACGCCGGGATAGGCTGCGCTCAGGCGCAGGATGGCATCCCTGTGCTTTGCCACCTGGGGATGAACCAGGGGATGGCTCAGCTCGTGGATCAGGGACGCGGCGCTGAGCGCGCCTGATGAAAAATAGAAGGCCTCCCCATCCAGAAAGTAGTCCGAGGCATAGACACACTTGATGGGATCGAGGATGACACAGACCTGCCGGATGGGGGCGCCGTAAAGCCTGGCATAGATATCAAGCGAGCTGCGCACAAGCGCCAGATCGGCCTTGAGGGCGACGCCTTGCTGGTGAAGCCACTGACTCTGCCAGTGCAGGTAGGACTGGAAGGGCGCGCTGTCCAGGATGGGGGCCAATGCGGCGGGGAAGCCCTTCACCCAGGCCCAGAAGGCATCGCCGCGCTCCGCGTCGGAGATATTGCTGGCGGACATGACGCGCTGCCTAAATGCATCGAAATCGTTGAATCCCGCGGCCTGAGGGCTCAGGAAATGTGTCGCGGTCTCCAGCGCCGCGGCCCGCGGCCAATAGGGATAGGCCTCACAGGTGTCTTGTCTGACTTCACGAAAGAAGCCCAGATCAGCATCGGGCAGGGCGTCACGGAAACGCCCGATGGCGCTGATGTGATCGGCGTCTCTCTCAAAGGCAGCATACTCATAGCCGCACTGCAGTAGGGCGTAGTATATGGCTGATATGTTGGTATTGCTTTGGATCTGCACTGTGCATGCCACGGTGTATCAACCCGATCAATGGCCTGTGAAACGCTTGGCTGCCGGGTCAGCTCAAGGCTTTCTGCTCAGCGTCGCCCAGAAGGTGGGTATCTTTAGCTCGTGCAGGCGGCCGATGCCATTGGTATCCTCATAGAGATCCAGCAGCTCCAGGCCCGCGCGCAGCTGGCCGGTGATCTGCTCCTCGATGCTGTGGCTGAATTGATAGCCGGCGCCGTCTTTTAAGGCGCGCTGGCGCTGGGCCTCGTCTTTGAGCGGGTTGTGCGGCAGGGCGTAGGCCAGGCGCTCTTCATCCTCATCGACGACAAAGTTCATGCCGTTGTCCAGGCCGGCCAGCAGATAACCGCCGGGTGTCAGGATGCGGGCGCACTCCCGCCAGACCGGTTCCACCTGCTCAATATAGCAGTTGGACACCGGGTGGATGATCATGTCAAAGTGATTGTCCGGAAAGGGCAGCGGCTGGGTCATGTCGCCCTGGATGAGCTCGATCTGATAGCCCTCGCGGCTGGCGACCTCCTTTTCGCGCGCCAGCTGGGCGGGGGAGAGGTCAAAGACGGTGACGATGGCGCCTTGGGCGATGAGGATGGGCCCCTGCTGGCCGCCGCCGCTGGCCAGGGCCAGTACGCGCTTGCCCTTGAGATCACCCAGCCAGTGCGGGGGCACGGTCTTGGTGGGGGTCAGCAGCAGGCGATAGTCGCCATGAACGGCGCTCACATACTCCTCATGGCTCAGCGGGATCGACCACTCCCAGCCCTCTGCCACCCAGCCGTCGATGGTCTGCCTGTTATGCTCCGTATAGCTCATTGCGTTTTCAGCCAGGCGCGGTGAACGCCCAGCAGGTCAGCGATCAATGCCTCGGGCAGCGGCTGATCCCAGGGCAGCTGCACAGCGCCTTTTGAATACTTGTAGCCCGCCAGCCTGCCCTGCGCGGCCATCTGCTTGATGGCCTCCCCGCCCGGATAGATGCCCAGGTGGTGTTTGGCCGCGGCGAAGTGGAAGATATTGCCCGAGGCGTCTGAGAAGGTGGGCATGCCCCAGGCGATCCTTTCGGTCGCCTCCGGCGCCAGGCGGCGGATTAGCTGGCGCAGCGCCTGCATGCGCTCCAGCTGGTGGCCGCTATAGTCCTTAAGGTAGTGATCGACGCTCTGGGGCGGCGGCGCCTTGTCCACCTCGCGCGGCTTCAAGGTCACATGCACGCTGTCGCCGGGCTGCTTGCCTATCTTTTGCCGGATGTCTTTCCTGATGCCGATGATGTGGCAGGGCGTGCCCATCTTGACCAGGGAGCCATCGTAGGGCTCGCCGTCGAACGTGGCGTGCACGGGCACGCGGCCGGCGCCGTAGACAGCTTTGACATCAAAGGGGATCTCCACATAGGCGCCGTCCAGGTCTGGCACCTTCATGATGACCGCGTCAAAGGCACGCAGCTTGCTGTCAGTCATTGTCTACCTCCACCTGGCAGGCCTTCATGGCCGCCAGCGCTGTTTGATGGCTCTGCGGCGTCACGCCCGCGCAGCAGGCGGCGTCGACGCGGATGCTGGTCTCGGGCAAAAAGGCCCGCAGTATCAGCGCGTTTGAGATCACGCAGATATCCGTGCACAGGCCGACCAGCGTGATGCTGCGGATTGGCTCACGCTCGTTATCCGCCTGCAGCCGCAGCGCCAGATCGGCCGAGCCGAAGACAGGCTTGTCCACAGGCGGCTCTATCAGCTGTGCCGCCACCAGCGGATGCAGCTGCCAGCCCTCAGTGTCCCGAATGCAGTGCGACACCGGCAGCAGGCGGCCCTCCTGGCTATCCAGATAATCAGCCTCATGGGTATCGCGGGTGGCGAGGATGCGGCCCTTGAAGCCGCGCATCTTATCGGCCACCTTCTGCACGATGGCCTGCGCCTCGGGCGTGCCCAGGGCGCCGTCGATGAAGTCCTTTTGCATGTCGACGACGATCAGTATGTCCTGCATCTCAGCCGCCACGCCGCTCAAAGTTCGCGATGATGTCGATCAGCTTGTCCAGGAAGGCGCTCTCGCCGAAAGTATTGATCTTGAAGAACACCGCCTGGCTGCCGCCGGAGGTGATGGCGGAGACGAATATGTCCTGTCCCCTGCTCACCAGCGTGACCGACAGGCTGACGCGGTTGGAGCCCAGCCAGCTGTAGCGCTCAAAGACGCGCACCGCCACCTGCACCCCGTCGGCGGAAAAATTGCTCTGATCCTCCAGGCTGGCCGAGACCGAGCCGCCCATGATGCCCTGCTCGATGACGGCGGCCAGCGCCCGGACATCGCCTTTTAATGTGGTTTCATACTTGGCCATATGATTTCTCCTTTGCGCTTAAATGCGCAGGTCCTTTGCCATGTAGCGGGCAAAGCCGATCAGCGTCAGCCCGCCCGATATCAGCGCCCACTGCTGCAGCATGTTCTGACGGATGCCCAGCGGGCCCACCAGGTCGGCTGCCTGGGTGAAGTGGTAGGGGGTGATGAAGCGCAGCGCGTCAATGCCCACCTCCAGGTTGATCAGCAGGTTTAGGAAGTACATCAGCAGCGCCAGGCCGATGCCCAGGCCCAGGCTCTCGCGGCTCAAGAAGGCCGATATCGCCCAACACAGGCAGGCCATGCAGACCATCAGGATGTACAGCGCCAGCTGTATCTCAATAAAATCCTTACGATCCCAGCTTTCACCCAGGAAGCGGAAGCTCAGCAGGCTCAGCCCCGCGTTGACGGCCACAAAGACGGCCAGCAGCAGCAGGATGGCCAGGAACTTCTGCACCAGTACCCACAGCCGGCTGACCGGGTGGGGGAAGAGGTATTCGGCGGTGTGCCGGCTCTCCTCCTTGACCAGCATGGCGCTGGCGAGGATGGCGGCAAACAGCCCGCCCGCCAGGCTGGTGATGGCATCCGACTGCGTGGCGTAGTAGCCCATCACGGTGCCGTAGTCCAGCTTGTCCATCGCAAAGGCGCGGGCCAGCGGGCCCATGCCCTCGATAAGCTTTTCCACCATGCCCACGCTGTCCTTGACCCTGGGAAAGACGCTCATGGTGATCAGCAGCAGCACCGCGCAGCCCAGCGCCCATATCAGCGCCGTGCGCAGATTTTGCTTCATTTCGTGGCGAAAGACGGTCATGCCTGCACCCCCTGCTCATAAAAGTGCATGAAGATGTCCTCAAGCTCTGGCTCGGCGATGGACAGATCGCGGTAGTCAAGGCCCGGCAGCGCGGCCACCAGCTGGTGGATATCGCCTGCGAACAGGAAGCTGAGCTCCTGCTCGTGGCGCTGTATGTCCAGCACGCCCTCCATGTTGCTGATCTGCGCAGGCAGGGCGTCCAGGCCCCGCAGGGTGACGCGCTTGGCGGCGCTGCGGGCCAGGTTGTCCACCGTGTCGCTGACGATCAGGCGGCCCTCACGGATGATGGCGGCGTGGCGGCAGTGGTGCTGCACCTCGCTTAAGACATGGGAGGACAAAAAGATGGTGCTGCCCTGCTCGTTGCGCTGGGTGATCACATCCCAGAAGGCGCGCTGCATCAGCGGGTCCAGGCCGCTGGTGGGCTCGTCCAATATCAATAGCTCCGGCTTATGCTGCAGGGCGCAGACGATGGCCACCTTCTTCTTGTTGCCAAAGCTCAGGTCGGCCACATAGCGGTTGGGGTCCAGCGACAGCTTGTCGCACAGCACCCAGCTCTCCTTTTCGCAGTCCTTGCCGCGCAACTGGCCGCTCATGCGGAAGACATCCTTGACCTTCATGCGCGGGTAGTAGGCGGCTTCACTGGGCATATAGCCCACGCGGCGCAGGATGTCGCGCTTGCGGCTCAAGGGCAGGCCCAGCACCTGCGCGCTGCCACCACTTGGGCGGATCAGGCCCAGCAGGGTGCGTATCAGCGTGCTCTTGCCCGCGCCATTGGGGCCTATGAAACCAAATATGTCCCCGCGCTGCACTGACAGATCCAGCGCCTCGATCCCCCGCGCCCTGCCATAGCGCTTGGTCAGCTGATTGGTGACGATGGCGGCGTCCATGCTTGCCCCCCTCAGTGTGAATATCCGCTGTGAGTATAGCATATTTAGGCTCTGCAGAATAGCGCGGGCGCGGCCAGCGGGCCTGATCCTCCGGTCGGGGGCGGGTATAATGGGGTCAGCGAAGAAAAGGGAGGACCTAAGATGTCAAAGCGATCGATGCTGGTGATGATGGCGACCCACCCCGAGCACGTGGCGCAGCTGCAGGCGGCGGCGCCGGATGCCCTGATCACCCGGGTGAGGCCCAAGGATGTGACGATAGAGCAATTGGAGAATGCCGACCTGATCGTGGGCAACCCGCCCACCGACAAGGTGGCGCATATCAAGAAGGCCAAGCTGGTGCAGCTCAACTCCTCGGGCGTGGCGCCGGCCTATCTGGCGCTGAAGGATACGGCGCCGGACACGGTGCTCTGCTCGGCCTCTGGCGCCTATGGCACCGCCATCAGCGAGCACATGGTGGGCGCGCTGCTGGGGCTGATGAAGCGCCTATTTCAATACCGCGACGACCAGCACCAGGCCGCCTGGATGGACCGCGGCGAGGTGCGGGGCCTGAAGGGCGCCAAGGTGCTGGTGCTGGGCCTGGGCGACATTGGCGAGCACTTTGCCAGGCTCTGCCTGGCCTTTGGCGCGCAGGTGGTGGGCGTGCGCCGCCGCCCCAGCGCGCCGCCCGAGGGCGTCAGCCAGGTGGTCACGATGGATGAGCTCGATCAGTGGCTGCCCTGGGCCGATGTGGTGGCACTGGCCCTGCCCGACACACCGGCCACCCGCCATGTGATCAATGAGCGGACCCTTGGCCTGATGAAGCCGGGCGGCTTCCTGCTCAATGTCGGCCGCGGCAGCGCCATCGACCAGGACGCGCTTTTGCAAGCCCTGCAAAGCGGCCAGCTGGCCGGGGCCAGCATCGATGTCACTGAGCCCGAGCCACTGCCCAAGGATCACC
>CAKTTM010000103.1 GCA_934615145.1 uncultured Clostridia bacterium
AGATACAGCAGGCTTTGAAGCCCGTCATGGCCGGCCGCACCACCTTCATCATCGCCCACCGCATCAGCTCGGTCAAGCACGCCGACCTGATCCTGGTATTGGATCAGGGCCGCATCGCCGAGCGCGGCACCCACCGACAGCTCTTGGCGCAGGAGGGCATCTACGCCCGCATGGTCAGCGACCAGATGTCAAGCGCCGTCAAGGCATCGTAGGAAGGGGGTGAGGATATGGCACGCATGCTCAGGCAACTGGATGACGAGGCGCTGGAAAGACCATTTAACAAGAGCCAACTGCTGCGGCTGCTGGCTTATCTCAGGCCGCACAAGAAGCCGGTGCAGCAGTCGCTGGCGCTGATGATCGTGGCCACCTTCTGCGGCCTGGCCACGCCCTTTTTGATGAGCCGCGCCATCGGCTCGCTGCAGACGGGGCAGGGCAACACACTGCTATTGGTTGGCCTGATGGTGCTGCTGGGCGGCATCGGCATCTGGAGCACCGGGCGGCGCATCAAGCTGATGGACACCGCCGGACGCAGGGCGCTGACCCAGCTGCGCGAGGATCTGTTCAGCCATATCCAGACGCTGAGCTTCTCCTTCTTTGATACCAAATCGGCCGGCAAGATACTGGTGCGGGTGATCAATGATGTCAATGAGCTGGACAATCTTTTCTCCAGCGGCTTGATCAACATGCTCATAGAGTGCCTGACCATTGTGCTGCTGCTGGTCATCATGCTGGTGGTCTCCTGGCAGCTGACGCTGATAGGGCTCAGCATTCTGCCGCTGCTGCTATTCATTACCTTCAAGCTGCGCCGCGTGATGCGCAAGCGCTGGCAGGTGGTCAGAAGTAAGCGCAGCAACATGAATGGCTACCTGCACGAGAGCCTGGCGGGCGTGCGCGTGACGCAGGCCTTCGTGCGCGAGGAAGAGAACAGCCTGACCTTCCGCGATGTTAATGACGATATCCGGCAAAGCTGGATGCGCGCCGTGCGCCTGAACAGCGTCTTCTGGCCCTCGCTTGATATCACGGGCGCCATCGGCACGGTGATGGTCTATTTCTTTGGCGTGCGCCTGCTGGGCGCCACGATCGGCCTGGCCGATCTGCTGCTGATCCTCTGGTATATGGATCGCTTTTGGCAGCCGCTGAACAACCTGTCGCTGTTTTATAACAACCTGCTGGCCGCCTCTGCCTCCATGGAGCGCATCTTTGAGATCATGGACACCAAGCCGGACATCGAGGACGCGCCAGACGCCCTGCCCTGCCCGCCGCTCAAGGGCGAGGTGGTCTTTGACAAGGTCAGCTTTGCCTATCAGCCGGGGGTCGAAGTGCTGAAATCCGTGAGCTTCGAGGTCAAGCCTGGCCAGACCGTGGCACTGGTAGGCCCTACGGGTGCCGGCAAGTCCACCATCGTCAACCTCATCAGCCGCTTTTATGATGTGACGGCTGGCGTCATCAGGCTTGATGGCATTGATTTAAGGCAGCTGCAACTGCAGGGCACGCGCCGGCAGATGAGCGTGATGCAGCAGGACAGCTTTATATTCTCCGGCACCATCATGGACAACATACGCTACGGCCGTCTGGATGCGAGCGACGAGGAGGTCATACAGGCTGCCAAGGCAGTGCACGCCCATGACTTCATTGAGAAGCTGCCCGGCGGCTACAAGGCGGAGGTCAACGAGCGGGGCAGCTCTCTGTCCGTGGGGCAAAAGCAGCTGATCAGCTTCGCCCGCGCGCTGCTCAATGACCCCAAGGTGCTGATTCTGGACGAAGCCACCAGCTCGATCGACACCCATACCGAGATGCTGATCCAAAAGGCGCTGGATGTGCTGCTCAAGGGCCGCACCAGCTTTGTGATCGCCCACCGCTTGTCCACCATCCGCAATGCTGATATCATCATGGTGGTAGAGGGTGGGCAGATCAGCGAGCGGGGCAGCCATGACGAGCTGATCCGCCTGCCCGGTGGTCACTATCGCACGCTGTGCGAGGCGCAGTACCGCTTCATGGAAACGGAAGACGCATAGGGGAGGGAGATCAAGTGCAGGCAAAGCCGCTGCGCTGGCTTCGCCATCAGGCGGGGCCGGCGTGGATATTGCTGATGGTGATGCTGGCCGGGCTGCTCAATGCCACCGGCTGGCTTGAGTTTGGGCAGACGCTGTCGCATATGACAGGCAATCTGACCAAGATGGGCCTGTCGGCGGCCGGCGCGGCTGAGGGCAGCCTCTGGTCCTTCCTGCTGATGATGCTGTGCTTCCTGCTGGGGGCCACGCTGTCGGGCTATGGCTTTCCCCAGCAGCATCTGGCCCAGTGGCGGCGCTGCGGCTTGGTGCTGCTGTGCTGCGGCGCATTGCTGGCGCTGTCTGAGAGCCTGCCGCTGCCGGAGGCCCCGCGCATGTACGCCCTGGCGCTGGTGCTGGGCGCGCAAAATGGCCTCAACCTGCGCTACCGGGGCATACTGACGCGCACTACCCACATGACCGGCCATCTGACCGACTGCGGCTCGGCGCTGGGGCGCATGCTGCACATGAAAAAGTGGCATGGCGAGGACGCCCGCCTGCTCCTCTTTCACGCGCTGTGCCTGCTGTGCTTCTTTCTGGGAGTTGTGATCGCGGCGCTTGTGGCGCCTCACCTGCTGCTGTACCGATCCCTGCCGCCGCTGGCGTTGGCCGCCGCGGTCTACCTGATCGTGGGCGCCGGCACACTGCTTTATGGCCTGAGGGCGGGCAGAGGATAGCGCTCTATTGGCTCTCCAGCCTCATCAGGCGCAGCCTGTTTTCAGCCTCGTCCAGACATTGGTCGAGGCTCATTTGTCCGGCCAGCCAGCGCTCAAAGAGCTGTTGGATGTCCGGGTTGTGGATGGCCTGCTGCACATGGTAGCGGCGCACAAAGGCACGGGGCATATACTCACGGTAGCGCGCGATGGCCTCCGGCGTGACCGAGTAGCGCGTCTGCTGCTCAATGCTCTCCATGCGCGCTTCAAAGGCAGCCAGGTTTTCCTCCATGATACGCTTGTCCGCGCCCTCCGCTTCCGCGGCCCTCTGCCTTGCAAAGGCGAGCATGTCCTCATAGCCCTTCATTTCAGAGGCATAGTTGGGGTTATCCACCGGCACATTATAGCCTGGCTGCAGCATGATGCGCGTCTCCTGCTTGAGGGATGCCGCGCAATGGGCCATGTACTCAAGCGCCAGCTCGATATTCTGGCTGCGCGGATTGATGAACATGAGCTTCAGCTCTGCAGGCACTGGAGCTGTTTCTGTCGCTGTGGGCGCCAGATAGAGCGGCAGGCTTGCGTTGACATAGCGCTCCAGGTTAGTCAGGCCATAGGGGCTCAGGCTGCTCTGATCGCGCATCAGCAGGCGGGTATTCATGTCCTGCAGTAGCGCGATCTCGTCGGCGAACTCGCGCTGAATGGGGATATCGCTGGTGTCCGTGCGCTGCGCTGTCAGCAGCATTTGACGCAATACTTCCGCCTTGAAGCTGGGCTCGCCGCCTTGCGCGTCCACCTGATCGGCATAGATGCTCAGCGCCAGCTGTGTGAGAAAACGCTGGTAGTCAGCCATCGGCATGGGCACCAGGCCGGGGTGATCGTCCGGCTGCCACCCGTCCAGCAGCTCGCATAGGGCCACAAAGCTATCGGGCACCGGCAGGGAGAAGGCCTCGAAAGTCTTGGGCTCAAAGCTCAAGCATCTGAGCTCAATGTCCACCGGCAGCATCAGTGGCCTGCCATCCGGGGACACGAAGTCCCTGATAAAGGGGTAGACCTCGGCCAAATAGGCGCTCAGAGCCTCGCTGGCGGCCAGGTCGACACAGTAGCCTTTGCGCATCAGCAGCGCAGGGTCATACTGGTCGGTGCTGATAATGAAAATATCGGTCTGCGTATCAGCGGTCAGCAGCAGCTGCTGTATTTCTTCAAAGTCGGCATGTTGGGTGTTCACATGCGCCTGTGGCATCTTGAGCGCGGCGGCCTGAAACAGATCGCCCAGCATGGCGCCGCGCAGCTGCAGCGTTTGCGTGGGCAGCAAGGCTGGGTCAAGGGACAGCCTGCTAAAGCTGTTATAGGACAGCAGCACCGTTTGCAGACCGGGCAACAGGATGAACTTGCCAGCCGGCGCATAGGAAGCCTCCAGCAATGGGGGATAGGCGCTGAGCGTCAGACTGCCATCACTATTGCGCCTGTTGACCTCGCGGTGGCTGAGGATGTAGATGGCGTCATGCTCAGCCTCATAGGCGATGGGAAAGACATTGCCGTCAAAGGCATAGTTCAGCTCGCCCATGTCCTCCACCGCGCCGCTTTGCAGATCATAGCTGGCAAGCCGGCTGGGCTTGAAACGCCCCGTCTGTTCATCCCGGCCCTGATCGCGCAGCGTCATCACCAGCTGACCGTCACGGTAGGGCGTGGCGTACATCAGGCCCTCAATGTCATGCGCCTGTGCCTTCCCTGTACTGGTGTCGACCACCAGCAGACTGGGCATGCTGATGCTGTAGGTCTGGGCAATGACCAGGTAGAGCTGCCCTCCAAGCACAAAGGCATTGCTGATGTTGTGCACTGCCTCCTGATCGCTGAGATGGCCAAAGTCAAGCCCGATGGTCTCGCCCATCTCTAACCTTTCACCCTCGATACTAACCGGGTACAGTTCGCCAGCCCAAAGATTCAGCCCATAGAGCTGATCGCCCTCGAAGACCAGGATATCCCGCAGACCCTTGAGCTGCCAGGGCAGAGCCTGAGGCTCGCTCTCGCCCTCCTTCAGGGCAAAGACCTGCCCCTCCTCAGTGGTCAGCAGTATCAGGCCCTTGTGCACAGCCAGCGATGTGATATTGCCCGCCGTCGGTGGCAGCACAGCGCCGCCCTGTGCCAAAGCAGGCAGCAGCGCCATGAGCAGACAACAAGAGACGAGCAGGGCCAGTCCTTTCTTGCGCATAGGGCACCTCCATCATATGGTCTTTTGACAACATTATACCATTTGGGGGGCAAAGGCCAAGGTATAAAAGGCCCGACAATGTAACAAAATACCCGAGCATATTGGCGCTCGGGCATGGAGAGGATAGACTTAAATTTACAGGTGCCTGGCCTCGGCCTGGGCGATCATCTTTTCGCACAGATCGATCTGCTTGCTGTCTTCCGGGAAGAGGGGGGCCAGCGGCGGGCGCACGCTGCCGCAGGGGATGCCCTTGCGGCGCAGCAGTTCCTTGATGACGGCGTACATATTGCCCTTGGCGGCGCACAGTGCGTAGATGATGCGGCAGATGTCGTTTTGCAGCTCGGTGGCCTTTTCGACCTCGCCTGCGTCCACCAGCTGATTGGCCTTGACAAAGAGCCTGGGCATGGCGGCGTAGGTGCCGCCGATGCCGCCGTCGGCGCCCATCAGGCGACCGGCCACAAACTGTTCGTCCGGGCCATTGAAGACCGTCATGCGCCCCTGGCCCGCGTCCTTGAACATCTGGATGTCCTGCACGGGTGAGGAGGAGTTCTTGACGCCTTTGACGCGCGGATTCTTCATCATCTCGGCGTACAGCGGCATCGTTAGCGCCACACCTGCCAGCTGGGGAATATTGTAGATGATAAAGTCGGTGTTGGGGGCCGCGTCAGACATGTCATTCCAGTATTTGGCGATGGCATGCTCTGGCAGGCGGAAATAGATGGGCGGTATGGCCGCGATGGCATCCCCCTTGAGGCTCTCAGCGTGGCGCGCCAGCTCCACCGAGTCGCGGGTGTTATTGGCGGCCACATGGGCGATGACGGTCATCTTGCCGCCGACTGCCTGCATCACATTTTCCAGCACCAGCTTGCGCTCAGCCACGCTGAGATAAATGCACTCGCCAGACGAGCCATTGACATAGAGGCCCTGGCAGCCCTGCGCCAGCAGGTGACGCGCCAGCGCCTGCGTCCGGCTGGGACTGATCTCGCCCAGATCGTCATAGCAGGCGTAGAACGCCGGGAAGATGCCCACATACTTTGCATCGGGGTGTTTGGAAATACTCATGTTTAGTCCGCCTCTCCTTATCGCTTGGGCCAGCTTAGCCCTTGACTGCGCCCAGGGCAATGCCCTGCGTGAAATAGTTCTGGAATAGTACAAAGATGGCCACGATGGGCACCGAGCCCAGCGTCGCGCCCGCCATCAGCAGCCCATAGTTGGTGGAATACTCCGACTGCAGCGTCGCGATGCCCAATGAAATCGACAGCTTGACGCGGCTGGACAGCATGACCAGCTGCATGGTGTAGTCATTCCACACGCTGATGAAGGTGAATATTGCAAGCGCGCCGAAGGCGGGCTTGATCATGGGCATCACGATGCTTAAGAAAGTGCGCGTCTCGCCCGCGCCATCGATGCGCGCCGCCTCCATCATCTCACCGGGGATGCCTTCGGCGAACTGCTTCATCAGGAAGATGCCAAAGGGCCAGCCTACGCTGGGCAGTATCACCGCCCACAGGGTGTCGTAGAGCCCCAGTGTGTTCATCATGCGCACCAGTGGTATCAGGATGACCTGCTTGGGCAGCGCCATGGCCCCGATCAGCAGCGAGAATATCAGCACCCTGCCGGGGAAGCGCTTCTTGGCCAGCACATAGCCTGCCATGGAAGCCACGATGCAGACCAGCACCATGCTGACCAGCGACATCAGCACGGAGTTGAGCATCCACTGCCAGGC
>CAKTTM010000104.1 GCA_934615145.1 uncultured Clostridia bacterium
GTTTGAGGGGCAGACCAAGTCCAAGCTGGGCAACAGCTTTGTGCGCGGCATCGTCGACAGCCTGGTGAGTGAGGAGCTCAGCGCCTACCTGGAGGAGAACCCGCCGGTGGCCCGCGCGATCCTCGACCGCTGCCTGGGCGCCGCCCGCGCCAGGGAGGCCGCCCGCAAGGCGCGCGACCTGACCCGGCGCAAGACGGTGCTGGAGTCGGCCGCGCTGCCCGGCAAGCTGGCTGACTGCAGCGAGACCGACCCCGCCAAGTGCGAGATATTCATCGTCGAGGGCGACAGCGCAGGCGGCAGCGCCAAGACGGGCCGCGACAGGCACTTCCAGGCCATATTGCCTCTGCGGGGCAAGATACTCAATGTCGAGAAGACCCGCATTGACAGGGCGCTGATGAACGCCGAGATCAAGAACATGATCACCGCCTTTGGCTGCGGCGTGGGCCCTGAGTTTGACATATCCAAGCTGCGCTACCACCGCATCGTCTGCATGACAGACGCCGATGTGGACGGCGCGCATATCCGCATCCTGATGCTGACCTTCTTCTACCGCTACATGCGCCCGCTGATCGACCTGGGCTATGTCTACATCGCCATGCCGCCGCTGTACAAGGTCAGCCGCGGCAAGATGGAGCGCTATGTCTACGACGACAACGAGCTGCAAAAGTTACTCGACGAAATCGGCCGCGACCCCAAGCCCGAGATACAGCGCTACAAGGGCTTGGGCGAGATGAGCGCGGAGCAGCTGTGGCAGACCACCATGAACCCGGAGACCCGCACCATGATGCAGGTGACCGCCCGCGACGCCGTGGCCGCCGACGAGGCCATGAGCCTGCTGATGGGCGACGCCGTGGAGCCCCGGCGCGAGTTTATCGAGCAAAACTACAACATGGTGGCCGATCTGGATATTTAATACCAATCGAAATCCTTATTGCATCCAAAGCGGGCAGGCATTTTGCGCTGACGCGAGGAGCAGTCGAGCGGTAGCGTAGCGGCGCTACGCGAAGCGAGCAGCGACATGGCGTCGGCACAAAAGGCCAACTGCGACGATGCAATAAGGGTTGAGATTGGTATAAGAAGCGGCCTGATCTCAATACAGGACTGAAGGGACATATATGAGCGACATCAAGGACAAGCTGCTGCCGACCGATCTGGAAGGTGAGCTGAAAAAGTCTTTTATCTCCTACGCCATGGCGGTCATCATCAACCGCGCGCTGCCCGATGTGCGCGATGGCTTGAAGCCCGTGCACCGGCGCATACTCTTTGACATGAACGAGCTGGGCATGACGCCCGACAAGCCCTTCCGCAAGTCCGCCCGTATCGTGGGCGATGTGCTGGGCAAGTATCACCCCCACGGTGACAGCTCGGTCTATGGCGCCATGGTGCGCCTGGCGCAGGATTTTTCCATCCGTTACCTGCTGGTGGAGGGCCAGGGCAACTTTGGCTCGGTGGACGGTGACGGCGCGGCCGCCATGCGTTACACCGAGGCCAGGCTGAGCAAGCTTAGCTCCCACCTGATCGGCGAGATCGACAAGGACACGGTGGACTTCTACCCCAACTTTGACGAAACCTTGCAGCAGCCCACCGTGCTGCCCAGCCGCTACCCGAACCTGCTGGTCAATGGCTCCAGCGGCATCGCGGTGGGCATGGCCACCAATATCCCCCCGCATAATTTAGGCGAGGTGGTCGATGCCTGCCTGGCCATGATGGACGATCCGGACATCGATCTGGACGGCCTGATGGAGCACATCAAGGGCCCGGACTTCCCCACGGGGGCTGTGATCCTGGGCACCAGCGGCATCCGCGAGGCCTACCACACCGGGCGCGGCCGCATCGTGGTGCGCGCTAAGTCTGAGATCGAGACGCTGCCAAACGGCCGCGACCGCATCGTCGTCAGCGAGATCCCCTACATCGTCAACAAGTCAAAGCTGATCACCAAGATCGCAGAGCTGGTGCACGAAAAGCGCATCGAGGGCATCTCCGACCTGCGCGACGAGAGCGACCGCAACGGCATGCGCATCGTCATCGACCTTAAAAAGGACGCGCAGCCCCAGGTGGTGCTCAACTACCTGTACAAGCACACCCAGATGCAGGAGACCTTCGGCGCCATCATGCTGGCGCTGGTGGACGGCCAGCCGCGGGTGCTCTCGCTTAAAGAAATGCTGCACTACTACATCCTCCATCAGGAGGAGGTGGTCACCCGCCGCACCCAGTACGACCTGGACAAGGCGCGCGCCCGCAGCCATATTTTAGAGGGCCTGCTCAAGGCGCTGCTCAACATCGACGAAGTGGTGCACCTGATCCGCTCCTCCAAGGACACGCCCTCGGCCAAGGCCGCCCTGATCGAGCGCTTTGACTTCAGCCCCGAGCAGGCGCAGGCGATCCTGGACATGCGCCTGGCCAGGCTGACCAACCTGGAGGCCGACAAGCTGCAGGCCGAGTACGACGAGCTGCAAAAGACGATCGCCTGGCTGGTGAGCATCCTCTCAGACAAGGCGCTGCTGCACCAGGTCATCAAGGGCGAGATGCTGGAGATCCGAGGCCGCTTTGCCGATCCCCGGCGCACCGAGATCGCGCCCCAGGAGGGCGAGATCGACTTTGCCGACCTCATTCCGGTGGACGACATGGTGGTGACGCTGACGCACTTTGGCTATGTCAAGCGGCTGTCCGCCTCCACCTACCGCGCCCAGCATCGCGGCGGCAAGGGCATCGCCGCCATGACCACCCGCGAGGAGGACTATGCCGAGCAGATCTACGTGGTCAACTCGCATGACGACCTGGCCTTCTACTCCGACCGCGGGCGGGCCTATTTTGTCAAGTGTTACCAGATACCCGAGGCCGGGCGCACCGCGCGGGGCACGGCCATCGTCAATGTGCTGCAGCTCTCCGGCGGCGAAAAGATCACCAACATGATCCCCATCCCCGAGGAAAACCGCGAGGAGCAGATGGTCATCATGGCCACCCGCGACGGGCTGATCAAAAAGACGGCGCTGAGCGAATTCCGAAGCCTGCGCAAGGCCGGCCTGATCGCCATCACGCTGCGCGATGAGGACTCATTGATCGGTGTCGCGCTGACGGACGGCAAGCAGAATGTGCTGCTGGCCACCCGCAAGGGCAAGGCCATATGCTTTAACGAAGAGCGCGTGCGCATGACAGGCCGCGGCGCCATGGGCGTGCGCAGCATCCGCCTGGACGAGGGCGACGAGGTGGTCAGCATGTGCCTGGTGGAGGAGGACAGCCAGCTGCTGTCCATCACCACCAATGGCTATGGCAAGCGCACCCCCTTTGACGAGTACCGCGAAACCGGCCGCGGCGGCAAGGGCGTCACCGCCATGCGCCTGACGGAAAAGACAGGCGACCTGGTCAAGATGCTGGCCGTCAAGAAGGACGAGGATGTGCTGATCATTACGGATGGCGGCACCATCATCCGTACCGCGGTGATCGACATCCGCCAGACCGCGCGCGCCACGCAGGGCGTGTGCCTGATGCGGGTGGGTGAAGCCACCATCGTGGATGTGGCCCGCGCCGAGCAGGAGGAAGAAGAGCACTTGGTGGACGGCGAGGCACTGGATACCCAGGGGCAGGCGCCCCAGGAGGACCTGAGCGAGAGCGCGGCTGAGCCAGGCAATGAGCAAAACGACATCTGATCGCCAGCGCTCCCTGGTGGGGGGCGTCTCGGTGCTGGGCATCGCGGGGCTGATCTGCAAGGTGGTGGGGGTGCTCTACCGCATCCCCCTGGTCAACGCCATCGGCACCCTGGGCGTGGCGGTGCACAACCAGGTCTTCCCCACCTATAATCTGCTGCTGACCGTCTCCTCCGCCGGCATCCCGGTGGCCATCAGCCGCATGGTGGCCCACCATCTGGCCAAGGAGGATCCCCGCAGCGCCAGGCGCGTCTTCAGCCTGGCGCTGAAGCTGTTAACCGCGCTGGGCGTGGCGACCACCATCCTGATGGTGGTCTTTGCAGGCCCGCTGTCCAGGGCCACCGGCACGGCGGAGAGCCGCCTGGGCTTTCTAATGATCGCCCCCAGCCTGCTCTTCGTCTGCGTGATGAGCGCCTTTCGGGGCTTCATGCAGGGCAGGCGGCAAATGGTGCCCACGGCTGTCAGCCAGCTGATCGAGCAGGTGGGCAAGGTGGGCATCGCCATACCGCTGGCCATCATGGGCATGCGCCGGGGCGGCTATGCCATGGGCGCCGCGGGCGCCTTGCTGGGCACCTCGATTGCGGAGGCCGCGGCGCTGCTGTACATGATGATCAACCACTGGCTGCGCCGCAAGGACCTGTCCTTGCTGCCGCAGCGCCTGGACGGGCCGCAGCCGGCCGACAGGGCGCTGGGGCGCGAGCTTGTCAACATCGCCATTCCCATCACCATCGGCGCCTCCATCGTGCCGCTGGCGGGCGCGGTGGACAGCTTCATGCTGATCAACATCATGCAGGATTACATGGAGGAGATCGCGGCCAAGATCGCCTATGGGGTGTATTCGGGCATGGTGCTGCCGCTGATCAATGTGCCGACAGCGCTGGCCATGGCCATGGCCACCAACCTGGTGCCCGCGATTTCGGGCGCCTGGGCGCTGCAGGACAGGCCGCGCATACAGCGCGAGAGCGCCACAGGCCTGCGCCTGGCCTCGGTGGTAGGGTTCCCGAGCGCCGTGGGCATGAGCCTGCTGGCCCAGCCGATTCTGATGCTGCTGTTTGGCGGCGGGCAAGATGATGTCTCCTCGCTGCTGATGGGGGCTGAGCTGCTGAGCGTGTCGTCGCTGACCATACTACTCTTCACCCAGGTGCAGGCCACCAGCGCCATCCTGCAGGGCCTGCACAAGCAGCGCATCCCCATGTACACGCTGGCGCTGGGCATGGCGCTGAAGGTGGCGCTCAACTACAGCCTGGTGCGCAATCCGCAGATAGGCATCGGCGGCGCGCCCTGGGCCTCGCTGCTGTGCTACGCGGTCAGCCTGGCGCCCAATCTGTACTATGTGGCCAAGTACGCCGGGATGAAGCTGAGCCTGGGCGACATCATCTGGCGGCCCGCGCTGGCCACGGCGGCCATGGCAGCCACGGTGCTGGTCTGCCGCTATCTGTTTGGTCAAAGGCTTAATCACAGCTGGCTGCGCATGGGCTTTACGCTGGGCGTGGCGGTGCTGGTCTACTTTGTGGCGGCGGTGCTGATCGGCGCCATCAAGCCGGCTGATCTGCCCGCCGGCATACGCAGGAGGCTGCAGAAGGATGCATAAGATCACCGTGGTGTCACTGGGGCCGGGGGCCAGCGAGCATCTGACGCTGGGCGGCGTGGAAGCGCTGAAGAAGGCGCGGCGCATCGTGCTGCGCACCGGGCGCCACGGCGCGGCACAGTGGCTGACAGCGCAGGGCATCGCCTTTGAGACGCTGGACGATCTGTATGAGCAGAGCGAGGACTTTGACCAGCTGGTGGACAGCGCCTGTGAGCGTTTGATCGAGTTGGCGCAGGCGGCGCCGCTGTGCTACGCCGTGGCGGACCCGGGCGCCGACGCGCCGCTGCAGCAGCTGATGCGGCGGGAGGATCTGTCGCTGGAGGTGCTGGCCGGCGTCACGCTGCCCGCGCCCATGTTGGCGGTGCGCCCGCTGCCCCGGCCGGTGCTGGTGACGGACGCGATGAGCCTGAGCCTGCACGACGGCCAGCAGCCTGTCTGCCTGACGGAACTCAATTCAAAGGCGCTGGCGGGCGATTGCAAGCTGCAGCTGCTGAGGTTCTATGACGCGGCCAGCCAGGTCTGGTTCTTCCCGCCGGGCGAGGGCGGCAAGCGGCGCGCGGTGGAGATCAGCCTTGAGGATCTGGACCGCCAGCGGCGCTATGACCATACGACAGGCGCGCTGGTGCTGCCGGTGGCCGGCTTTGACAAGGAGCGCTACGACCTGCCCGACCTGCTGAGGATCATGCGGCGGCTGCGCGCGCAGGACGGCTGCCCCTGGGACAGGGAGCAGACGCACCAGAGCCTGGCGCGCTACCTACAGGAGGAGGCCAACGAGGCGGTGCACGCCATCAGCCAGGAGGATTGGCCGGCGGTCTGTGACGAGCTGGGCGATGTGCTGCTGCAGGTGGCCTTCCACGCGGTGATCGGTGAAGAGCAGGGCACGATGAGCTTTGAAGAGATCTGCACGGCCATCTGCTCGAAGTTGGTGCGCAGGCACCGGCATATCTTCGGCGGGGAGAAGCTGCAGACCGCCCAGCAGGTGACGGAGAGCTGGGAGAAGATCAAGGCGCAAGAGCGGGGGCAAGCGCTCAGCGCCGGGGAAAAGATGGCGGCGCTGCCGGGCAGCCTGCCGGCGATGCTGCGGGCGATCAAGGCGCAGGAGGCGGCGCGCAAGGTGGGCTTTGACTGGCAGGACCCGAGGGACGCGCTGCAGAAGGTGCATGAGGAGGCCGGCGAGCTGCTGGCGGACTATGAAAAGGGCGGGGATATCAAGGATGAGCTGGGCGATCTGTTCTTCGCGGTGCTCAATACCGCGCGACTGATGGGCGCCTACCCCGAC
>CAKTTM010000105.1 GCA_934615145.1 uncultured Clostridia bacterium
AAACCGACCTGGATGGCCTCATAGCCATCCTTGTCCATGGTCTTCTTCTGCACCACAGTGCAGGGGCCGGCCTGAATCACGGTGACGGGCACCAGGCGGCCGTCGGGCAGGAACTTCTGGCTCATGCCCAGTTTCTTGCCTAAAATCGCTTTCTTCATGATGGTCCTCCTGCCTTACAGCTTGATTTCGATCTCGACGCCGGCGGGAAGATCAAGCTTCATCATGGCGTCCACGGTGCGGGAATTGGGATTATGGATATCGATCAGCCTCTTGTGGGTCCGGCGCTCAAACTGCTCGCGGCTATCCTTGTACTTGTGGGTCGCGCGCAGGATGGTGATGATCTCCTTCTCGGTGGGCAGCGGGATCGGGCCCGATACCCTGGCGCCGGTACGCTTGGCGGTCTCAACGATGCGCTCCGCGGACTGGTCGATCAAGTTGTGTTCGTAAGCCTTGAGTTTGATGCGGATCTTCTGATTGGCCATTTGCATTTCCTCCTAATAATCGTTCTCATCTTGCCCTCTTCCCCGGCCGACGCAAGATGGCCGGAAAGCTGCGGGGCCGCCCCAGACACATGGTCAGGATCCAGGGCGCTGAGTCCGTCGCCCGATTGTCGGGCTGGTCGGCGGTAGTTACCCGCCCAGGCCGGGGCGGCAATCTATCGCGTCATCCCTAAACAGACAGCTTGACTATTATACTGGCCTGCAGAGCATAATGCAAGCACTTTTTGCAGTTTTTTGAACATCTTTTTGCGCGACCTCCCCCCTAATCCCCGCTGTAGCATAGCAAAACCCGGATCGGTTGCGCCCTGCCATGGCCACCGGTCCGGGCGTATCGTGATCGTCTTTTTCGCCGGGATTTAAGATCATTTGGCTTAAGCCAGCTGCCTGATCCTCTCGCGCAGCGCGCTTCGGGGCTTGAGCAGCAGCGCTGCCGCCAGCGCGCAGCACAGTATCATCAGCCGGTGCAGGTACTGCAGCCTCAATACCTCGGGCGTGCGCAGCGACAGCCAGGCCGTCTCCTGCTCGCGCAGCAGCCAGAATGTCCGGCTGATCTCCTTGGGCTCGACCAGCACCACCGGCACCCACTCCGGGAAGACATAGACAGGTGTTATCAGCGCCTGCAGCGTGACATAGAGCACTGCCAGCACGGCCGCGTACATCAGCGCGACCAGTATAAATCGCCCCGCGAACTCCGGCATCATGCGCAGCGCGTAGCGGCTCTGCAGCCTGTCCACGCCGCCCTGCCAGAGCCTTATGGTATACAGGCGCGACAGCTTGAGCATGAGGGAGACCGTCATCAGGCCCACAAAGCACAGCAGAAGCCGCAGCGGCAGCCTGGCGCGGTAGGCCTCCTTGGACAGGCTATGAAAGGTGCCGCCCGCCTGCCACTGGTTAAGGCCCTGGCTCAGCGCCGCGTAGGCGCCGGCCCCCGCCCTGGGCAGCACACCCGCCACCAGCACCTGGGCCTGTATGCCCAGCCTGTCCATCGCCAGCAGCGGCACCCGGGCGGAGTAGAGCATCTGCTCCCCCACGCTGCGGCTGTGGCGCAGGATGCCCACGATGGTAAAGGGCTTGCCCTCGATCATGATGCTGCGGCCCAGCGGATCGCCCACGCGAAAGACGGCCACAGCCAGGCGCTCGTCGATCACGGCAGAGGGCGTGCCCAGCTCCAGTTCTTCATAATATAGCTGTCGTCCGGCGATCAGCACATCCTGCTGCTGCAGCGACTGATCGCCCCAGAGGCCCTTGAGGGCGGCGGTGGCCTGCCCCTGGCCGCCATCGCCAAACTGTATGGCTGGCGCCAGCGCGGTCAGGCTATAGCCATCCTGGGCCGTCGCCAGATCGCCCATCTTGTCCCTGAGCGACTTGATCAGCGTCTCCAGGGCCGTTAGCTTGGGCGGCTCCTGGGCCGGATCGGCTTGAGCAGACTGTTCACCATCCTGCTCGCCCTCCTGCCCTTCCCCCGATGGCGCTTTCTGCTCATCGGGCTGTGCGGCCTCCATCTTGGGCGCCAGCAGCGCATACTGATAGATGCGGTTGTCCTGGCCAATGCTCAGCCACAGCGCCAACATCATCAGCCCCAGCAGGCTCAGCGCCAGCAGGCGCTTAATCGACATATTCCATCACCGCCTGGCCGTCCGTCAGCGCCCTGTCCTCCCGGTCGGCGATCTCCACATAGCTCAGGTCATCCTCCAGCGAGGCCAGCTTGGCCGAGGTCTCAATCACCTTGACATCCTGCTTCTTGACGGTGAAGGTGGTGTTGGACAGCATGCCGCCGTAGCTCTGCTGCACGACAAAGACATAGTAGCTGTCCTGCCCGCCGCTGCGCAGGGCGCTGGCCGGTATCAGGGTGGTGCTGCGCTGGGCGCGGTAGGTGATGGTCAGGCTCTGCGGCCCGCTCATCAGTTTGTCTAGGCCCCCCAGCGCGGAGATGGCCTCGGGGCTGAGCTCTATGAGCGCGTACTTCTTTCTGTCGGCGGCGATCTGTATCTCGCTGATGCTCAGCTCATACTCAGAGCCATCCAGCTTCACCTTCATCCCCTTGCCCAGGGGCTTTTTGACATCGGTCACATCACAGCGCAGGATGGGCGTCTCACCGGGCATGCTCAGGCTGTAGGCCGCCTTGCTGCCGTCGTACTTATCGCCCGACTTCAGGCTAAAGTCCATCAGATAGCCCTCGCGCGGCGCGCGGATGGTCTGCAGTCCCAGCTTTAGCTCGTCCAGCGCCAACATCTGCTGGGACAGCTTGTTGATGTCCTCGCGCATGCCGTCTATCTTCTTGATATAGTCAAATATGCCGTCCCCCGTGCGCACCACCGGGCCCACGCCGCGGTAGACATTGCCCAGCGCCAGTGTGGCGGCCTCCTTGGCGGCATAGGCATCAATGGCTTCCTGCCTGGCCTGCTCAAAGGCGGCCTGCGCCTTCTCCTGCTGAAGCTCGGTGGGCGTCTTGGTGGGCTGGGGCGCCGGGCTCTGCGTCGCCTCCGAGCTGGTGTCAGGCGCGGGGCTGGCCTCTGCCGGGGCCTGGGTGGGCGCCGGTGCCTTGCTGTCGGCCTGCGGATCCTGGGCCAGCTTCTGCTTGCCCTCGCCGGCGGCTGGCTTCACCTCTGCCTGCGGTGCCACCGCCGCGCTGGGCTTGCCCCAGGCGGTGATGTCGTCGGGCAGCGTGGTGCCGGCGGCGACCGCCGCCGCCTGCGCCAGGTAGAGCTTGTCATAATAGTTGTCGGTGGCCCGCAGCAGCTGGTTGTAGATCTCATTGTGTTCGCTGGTCTGGGGCAGGCGGATGCGGCCGGCATACTCCACCGTCAGCTCGCGCACCTTCTTGTCGTAGTCGGTCTTGATCTTCGCCACTTCGTCGTCAAAGGTGGGCAGCGTGGCCGTAAACAGCGCATCGCCGGGCTTGATCAGATAGCCAGGCCTGGCCATCACCTTGTCAATGGTGATGTTGAGCTTGCGGGCATCCTCAATGATGATGGGCTCACCCTGAGAGAAATAGATCTCGCCCTTGACGGGGATCTGGTCTTCCAGCCTGCCGCGGGTGGCCTGTATCTTCTGCACCTTGGCGGTGGTGATGGTCTGCACTGTGCGGGCAAAGAACATGCACAGCAGCAGCACGCTTGCCAGTATCAACAGCGCCTTCAAGGCTCTCTTCTTCGTCGTCATGGGCCCTTCCTCACTTCATGTCGCTTAGCTGGATGCCAAGCAGTATGTCTTCCTGGAAATAGGTGTATATCAGCAGCGCGGGCAGTATGTACAGCGCGGCCCCCGCAAAGGCGATGCCGGGCTCGGCGGTGCTTAACTGGTTGAACATCACTGACAGCGGCATCTTGTCCTGATAGTTGGACAGGTAGATCAGCGGCTGCTCCACCATGTTCCAGCTGTCGGCAAAGCTCAAGGCCGCCGCCGCCCCCAGAATGGGCTTGGAGATAGGCACCACCATGTGGATAAAGCAGCGCCAGGTGCCCGCGCCATCAACCATGGCGGCCTCAAACATGTCCGTGGGGATGCCCACCATGTACTGCCGGACCAGGAAGATATAAAAGGGCGAGAACACCATGGGCAGTATGATGGCCCACTGCGTGTTCATCAGCCCCAGCGTGCGCATGGTCAGCACGCTGGGCGCCATGGTCACCTGGAAGGGCAGCAGCATCAGCATCAGGATGGCAAAGAACAAGGCGTCCCGGCCAAAGAACCTAAAGCGGCTCAGTGCGTAGGCCAGCATGGGGATGACCAGGGCCTGCCCCGCCAGGATGGCGATGGTGTAGAGCACCGAGTTCATGAACAGCTGCAAATAAACCGGCTTTTCGATCAGCAGCGTGTAGTGCTGGCGCAGGGACACAATGGCAGGCGAGAGCAGGATGTCCATCCAGCGGGCCTGGTCAAAGTTGTTGCGGGTCTTGAGGAAGGCGGTCATCTCTGACATCGGGAAAAAGGAATACAGAAAGGTCAGCACGATGGGCAGCACCATCAGCAGGCAGACCACCGTCAGCAGCAGGTAGGAGATCAGCCGCCCGGTGGTCAGCCGGGTGCGGGGCTGCGCGTGGTTACCTGTCACTGCCACGCACCCCCTTCCCCGCGTAGAGCATGCCAAAGAGCACAAAGCCGATCAGGGCAAAACTGTAGGCCGCTGTCGTCACATCCTGGTAGTCGAGCTTGGCGAACTTGTTGTTCATGAAGTGCTGCAGGGTATACACCGCGTCCCTGGGGTAGGCCCCGCCGATAAAGTAGACCTCTTTAAATATCTTAAAGGCATTCACCCAGGCCAGCACAAAGACCAGGAAGGCGGTGGGCAGGATCAGCGGCAGGGTGATCTTCACCTCCTGCTGCAGCACATTGGCCCCCTCCAGCCGCGCGAACTCGTAGAATTCATCGGGCACGGATGAGAGCGCGGCTGAAAAGATGACGACCGAAAAGCCGATGTTCTTCCATACATACAGCAGCACCACCGGCACGCGCAGCGCTGCGGACTCCAGCCACAGCACCCTTTCCAGCCCCATCGCCGCCACCAGGCGGTTGATGACCCCGCCATAGTCAAAGAGTATCATCCAGATGATCAATAGCGCCGAGCTTGGCACCAGGTAGGGCATCAGCAGTATGTTGCGAAAGCCAAGCGAGCGCTCCTTGAGCGAGCGCAGCATGACGGAGAGCACAAAGGAGAACAGGAAGATCAGCGGCGCGCTGATGAGCGAGAGCTCCAGGGAGTTTTGCAGCCCCAGGCGGAAGACATCATTCTCCCAGACGCGCTGATAGTTCTTGAACCAGACGAACTGATTGGCGATGGTGCCATCGGTCATGCTGAAATAGAGGCCGCCGATGAAGGGCACCACATAGAAAACAAGCAGGCCGGCCAGCCCTGGCAGCAGGAACAGCCACAGGCTTTTCTTCTTCTTGAACATGCCGGCTCCTTTCACTCTGTGATGACATTCACTATACTGCCTTTCGCAAAGCGAATCAAGGCGAAAAGGTAAACAATACCTTACAGTATTGTAACAATGTCAGCACGAAAAGGCAGGGAGCGATGCCGCTCCCTGCCCGGAAAGGTTTCCTGTTATGTTCAGATGCCGCGCTGGCGCTTGTACTTGTTGACCAGCAGGGTGCTCACCAGCACCACGGAGGCCATCAGGGCCAGTATGCCCAGCGCCTTCCAGTAGCCAGCGGTCACAGCCGCGTTGATCTGCGTCGCCTCGATCAGGCCGTCCACTGCCACGGTGTACCAGTAGGCAGGGATGAACTTGCTGATGTTGGTGACCCCCTCACCCAGGAACTGAACCGGCACGAACACGCCACCCAGGAAGCTGGAGCCCAGCGATATCACATTGGTGACGCCGGAGAGCACATTCTTGTTGTGCGTGAAGGCGGTGACCAGCAGGGTGATGGCCATGGCCATGAACATGTACAGCAGCGCCGCCAGCAGCAGCATTTGCAGCTTGGGTTCAGCCAGCGCGCTCAGCGGCGCCTTCATCAGGATGAAGCCCCCGGCCAGCAGCACCAGCAGCACCAGCAGCCCATAGACCAGTGAGGACAGGGCGATGAGCAGGTTGTAGCGCGTCTCGCTCATGAAGGCGGCTCGCACCCGCAGCACATTCTCGCGCTTGAGCATCTCGGTCAGCACATAGCCCATGCCTGTCGACAAGGCAGCCAGCAGCGAGTAGCTCAAGTACTTGAAGTAGTAGCTAAGGCCACGCATCCAGTAGGGCTCGGTGCTGGTCTGCGCGCTGAGTATCTGGGTCTGGCTGCTGAGGTCTTTGGCCGTCTGATCCAGCATCTGCTGCAGGCTCAGGCCCTTGTCCGCCTGGTGATAGGCCTGCAATGTACCCATGTAGGCATTGACGAAGCTGTCGATGTACATGTGGGTGTAGTCATTAGGGCTGGAGACGGTCTCCACCTTGATGAGCTCGCCCTTGAGCAGCGCCGCGCCAAAGCCTGAGGGGATGCGCAGGATATGGTCCACCTCGCGCCAGAACAGCGCGTCCTTGATGTCCCGTTCGCTGCTGCCCACTTCCCTGACC
>CAKTTM010000106.1 GCA_934615145.1 uncultured Clostridia bacterium
ATGTAGGGGGTCTCGCCGCAGCCGGCGCAGGCGCCGGAGTACTCAAACAGGGGCTTTAAGAACTGGCTGCCCTTGATGGTGTTGCGGTTGACCTCGCCCTGCCACTCGGGCAGCTTCTGGGCGAAGGTATTGTTGACATCCTCATGCAGCTGAGTCTCCAGCGGCTTCATGACCAGGGCCTTGGTCTTGGCCGGGCAGACCTCGGCGCAGTTGCCGCAGCCTGTGCAGTCAAGGGGGCTGACCTGGATGCGGTAGTCAAAGCCCGCGTACTCCTTGCCCAGCGCCTTCTTCATGGCGAAAGCCTCGGGGCGCTCCTCGCCTTCCTTGACCAGGAAGGGGCGGATGACGGCGTGGGGGCAGACCATGGAGCACTGGTTGCACTGGATGCAGTGCTCGATCTGCCACTCGGGCACGTTGACGGCGATGCCGCGCTTCTCGTACTGGCTGGTGGCGGTGGGCACGGTGCCATCCTTGGAGAAGGCGGACACAGGCAGGCTGTCGCCCTCCTGGGCCAGGATGGGCTTGACATAGTTGTCAAAGTACTCGGTCGCCTCCACCTTGGCGTGCTCAGCGCCAGTGCTGGCGTTGGCCCACTCGGCGGGCACATCGATCTTCTTCAGGCCCGAGATCGCGATGTCGATGGCGTCCCAGTTCTTCTTGACCACGGTGTCGCCCTTGCGGCCGTAGGTCTCCTTGGCGTACTCCTTCATGTACTTGTCGGCGTCATCGTAGGGGATGACGTCGGCCAGCTTGAAGAAGGCGGCCTGCATGATGGTGTTGATGCGGTTGCCCATGCCCACCTGCTTGGCCAGGTCGATGGCGTCCACATTGTAGAAGCGCGCCTTCTTGCGGGCCAGCTGCTGCTTCATGCGGGCGGGCAGGTGCTTGTCCATTTCCTCGGCCGTCCACTGGCTGTTGAGCAGGAAGACGCCGCCGTCCTTGAGGGAGCTGAGCATGTCGTACTGCGTCACATAGGCCGGGTTGTGGCAGGCGATGAAGTCCGCAAAGTCGATCTGATAGGTCGACTGGATGGGCTTCTTGCCAAAGCGCAGATGGCTGACCGTCAGGCCGCCGGACTTCTTGGAGTCGTAGGCGAAATAGCCCTGCGCGTACAGATCGGTATGATCGCCGATGATCTTGATGGAGTTCTTGTTGGCGCCCACGGTGCCGTCGGAGCCCAGGCCGTAGAACTTGCAGCTCACGGTGCCTTCGGGCGCGGCGTTGAAGCGCTCACCCAGGGTCAGCGAGGTGAAGGTGATGTCATCCTCAATGCCCACGGAGAAGTGGTTCTTGGGCTCGGCAGAGGCCATGTTCTCATAGACTGCCTTGACCATGGTGGGGGAGAACTCCTTGGAGCCCAGGCCGTAGCGGCCGCCCAGCACGGTGATGTCCTCACGGCCATTCTCGCGCAGCACGGTAATCACATCCTGATACAGCGGCTCGCCCAGGCTTCCGGGCTCCTTGGTGCGGTCAAGCACAGTGATCTTCTTGACAGTCTCGGGCAGCGCGCCCAGGAAATGCTTGGCGCTGAAGGGACGATAGAGGCGGACCTTGAGCAGGCCATACTTCTTGCCCTGCTTGTTGAGCGCGTTGATGGTCTCTTCCACCGCCTCAGCGCCGGAACCCATCAGCACGACCACTTCCTCAGCGTCAGGCGCGCCTTCGTAGTCAAAGAGGTTATACTTGCGGCCGGTCAGCTCGCTTACCTGCTTCATGCAGCCGATGACGATGTCGGGCACGGCCAGATAATACTCGTTGGAGCGCTCACGGCCCTGGAAATAAATATCAGGATTCTGAGCGGTACCGGACTGGTGGGGATGCTCAGGGTTCAGCGCGCGGGCGCGGAAGGCCTTGACAGCGTCCCAGTCGACGAGCTTGGCGATGTCCTCATAGTCGATCTCTTCGATCTTCTGGATCTCATGGCTGGTGCGGAAGCCGTCAAAGAAATGCAGGAAGGGCACCGAGGCCTTCAGCGTGGCCAGGTGGCTGATCAGCGCCATGTCCTCGGCTTCCTGGACGGAGCCGGAGGCCAGCATCGCAAAACCGGTCTGGCGGCAGGCCATGACGTCGGCCTGGTCACCAAAGATGCTCAGCGCGTGGGTAGCCAGCGCGCGGGCAGACACGTGGAAGACGCAGGGGAGAAGCTCGCCCGCGATCTTGTACATGTTGGGGATCATCAGCAGCAGGCCCTGGGAAGCGGTAAATGTGCTGGTCAGGGCACCCGCGGCCAGAGAGCCGTGCACAGCGCCGGCGGCGCCGGCCTCCGACTGCATCTCGGAGACATGAACGGTCTGGCCAAAAATATTCTTGCGGCCGCCCGCAGCCCATTCGTCCACATATTCTGCCATCGTGGAAGAAGGTGTGATGGGGTAGATGGCGGCGACATCGCTAAATGCGTATGCAATATGACTTACTGCACCGTTGCCGTCAATGGTCATTTTCTTTGCCATGTGAAACCCTCCCGTATTATACTCAGGCAGCAATCCGTGCAGATCAAAATTCTGTTTGCCGCTCCAACGGACAGTATAGGTTGTCCTACCCATTTTGTCAAGGTTCAAACATGTTACACAATTAACAATATGGCCCTGAATTGGCCCGCCGCGCGGTGCCGCCTGATGCCGGGCGGGCTGGCTGGCGCAGGGGCGCAAGCCTGCGGCGAGGCCGGCATATCACCTTTTGTCAGTTTGTGGTAAAATGGGGCCAACAGACGAGGAGGATCAGCATGCCACTGCAGGAATCGGGCGAGATGTACCTAGAGACCATCCTGATACTGAGCCAGCAGGGCCAGCGGGTGCGCGCGGTGGATATCGGTGTTTACCGCGGCTACTCAAAGCCCAGTGTCAGCCGCGCGCTGAAGCTGCTCAAAGACCAGGGGCTGATCGCTATCGACGGCAAGGGCAGCGTGACGCTGCTGGAAGAGGGGGAACGCATCGCCCGGGGCATCTATGAGCGCCACCAGCTGCTCAGCCACTGGCTGGAGCTTATCGGCGTGGACGCCAAGACCGCCCAGGAGGATGCCTGCAAGATAGAGCACCACCTGTCCGACGCCAGCTTTGAGGCCATGAAGCGCTACATCGACAGGCACCACGGCGCCTAAAAGCCCGGCGCCTGACAATCGCATAGGAGGTCAGCCATGAGCATACTTGGCGCGGCAGTCCTGCCGCATCCGCCGCTGATCGTGCCGCAGGTCGGCCGCGGCGAAGCGCAGGTGCAGCCCACCATCGAGGCCTACCGTCAGGCAGCAAGGCACTTGGTGGGGCTGCAGCCTGATACCCTGATCATCATATCGCCCCACAGCCCGCTGTTTGAAGATGGCTTCTACCTGGGCCCAGGCGCCGGTGAAAAGGGTGATCTGCGGCGCTTTGGCGCGCCCCAGGTCAGCTTTGAGATCGATTATGACCAGGCGCTGGGTGGCCTGATCGCTCAAATGGCGGCCCAAGAGGGCCTGAGCCTGGGCGGCAGGGCAACGCCCTTGGATCATGGCGTGACGGTGCCGCTGCATTTCCTGCGCGAGCAAGCCGCGGGCCAGCTGCCTTGGCGCTTTGTGCGCCTGGGGATCAGCGGGCTGGACTTCAAGGCGCACTACCGCCTGGGCAGCCTGATCGCCCGCGCCGCAGCCCAGCTGGGGCGCAGCTGCTGCGTCATCGCCAGCGGTGATCTGTCCCACTACCTGCGAGACGATGGCCCCTATGGCTACCGCGAGGAGGGCCCGCGCTATGACGCGCAGGTGATGGACATCCTCTCCCGCGCCGCCTTTGACGAGCTGCTGGCGCTGCCCGAGGCGCTGTGCGAGCAGGCGGGCGAGTGCGGCCAGCGCAGCTTTGTCAGCATGGCAGGCTGCTTTGACGGCCTGGCGGTCAGCGCCCGGCAGCTGAGCTATCAGGACCTGACCGGCGTGGGCTATGGCGTGGTGATATTTGAGCCGGGGCAAGAGGAGGCCAGCCGGCGCTATCTGGGCGAGCAAGACCCCTATGTGGCGCTGGCGCGGCAAAGCATGACCCACTATGTGACCACCGGTAGGCGGATGAAACAGCCGGACAATCTGCCGCAGGAGATGACCTCCCGTCAGGCCGGTGTCTTTGTGTCATTGCATCTGCGCGGCGAGCTGCGCGGCTGCATCGGCACCATCGCGCCCACTCAGGCGACCGTGGCTGACGAGATCATCGACAACGCCATCAGCGCCGCGGTGCGCGACCCCAGGTTCCCCCCGGTGCGCGAGGTGGAGCTTGCGCATATCGACTGCTCGGTGGATGTGCTGGAGCCGCCGGAGGATATCACCTCCCCCGATCAGCTGGATGTCGAGCGCTATGGTGTCATCGTGTCGCTGGGCGCGCGCCGCGGCCTGCTGCTGCCCAATCTGGAGGGGGTGGATAGCGTGGCCGAGCAGATCGACATCGCCCGGCGCAAGGCCGGCATCCCCAGCGGCGCGCCCTACCAGCTGCAGCGCTTCCGCGTGGTGAGGCATCAGTGAGCACGCCCTGCGCGCTCTGTCCCCATCACTGCCGCCTGGCGGAGGGAGGCATCGGCCTGTGCCGCGCCCGCATCGGGCGCGCGGGGCGCAGCGCGCCGCTGGGCTATGGCAGGCTCACCTCGCTGGCCCTGGATCCCATTGAAAAGAAGCCGCTGAGCCGCTATCTGCCCGGCAGCATGATACTGTCCGCCGGCAGCTTTGGCTGCAACATGCGCTGCTTCTTCTGTCAGAACTGCGACATCGCCATGGCTGGGCAGGAGGTCGATACGGAATACTGGCCGTCCGAGCGCCTGGTCGATCAGGCGCAGTCGCTTAGATTCCGGGGCAACATCGGCCTGGCCTTTACCTATAATGAGCCCCTGCTCAACCCGGAATATATTGCGGACTGCGCCCGGCTGCTGCGCGCGGCCGACATGGGCTGCGTGGTGGTGACCAATGGCTGCTTTTGCCTGGACGCGGTGGGCTTCCTACTGCCCCAGGTGGACGCCTTCAACATCGTCCTCAAGGGCTTTACGGAAGGCTGGTACCAGCGCCTGGGCGGCGATCTGGAGACAGTCAAAGCCTTCATACAGGCCGCGCACCAGCACAGCCATGTGGAGCTGGCCACGTTGATCGTGCCGGGTGAGAATGACAGCGAGCAGGAGATCGAGGCCCTGGCAGCTTGGGTGGCCTCGCTGAGTCCCGATATCCCCCTGCACCTGAGCCGATTTTTCCCGCGCCATCAGGCGCAGGACAGGCAGCCGACGGACAAGGCTGCCCTGCTGCGCCTGTGCGAAGTGGCCTCCCGGCATCTTAATCATGTGATCCCAGGCAACCTGTAAAGACATCATTAGTGCAGCGCGCCCGTTTGCCTCGGGGCGCTTATTCTGTTACAATTCCTTCATATCATATCGCCCAGTGGGCAGACGGAGGCAATGCAAGCGTGTTTGAATCAATCAAGCGCTATTTTTCTGTTGATTACATGGTGGACAGCCAGCACCGCCTGGGCGAGCTGCCCAGCCAGGAGGCGGCCTACCGCGATGTCAGCCGCATCGCCCTGCCCGCCGTGGCCGAACTGGTGCTGGTCAGCCTGATCGCCTCTGCCGATACCATCATGGTGGGCAACCTGGGTAAGAACGCTCTGGCCGCGGTCTCCCTGCCCAGCCAGCCGCGCATGATCATGCTGAGCACCTTTTTCGCCCTGAATGTGGGTGTCACCGCCATCGTAGCCCGCCGCAAGGGCGAGGAAAGGCGGGCCGATGCCAACACCACCCTGCGCAATGCCCTGATGCTGGTCTTTGCCCTGTCGATCCTGATCATGGTGCTGGCCGTTGCCTTCGCCGAGCCGCTGATGCGCCTGGCAGGCGGCAACACCAATACGCCCGACGACGCCATCGTGCTCAAGAACGCCATCACCTATTTCAAGATTATGGCCTATGGGCTGCCCGTCAACGCGCTGAGCATGTGCATCAACGCCGCCATGCGCGGCGTGGGCAATACCAAGCTGACGCTCAGGGTCAATATCATCTCCAACCTGGTCAACATCTTCTTTAACTACCTGCTGATCAACGGCCATTGGGGCTTCCCGCGCTGGGAGGTGGCCGGTGCTGCCATCGCCTCTGTCATTGGCATCACGGCGGGCGCTGTGCTCAGCTTCATCGCGGTGGCCTTTCATAGCAGCAGTTACCTGCACCTCTCGCGCCGTGACAGCTGGCGCCTGGATCCCCCGGCCATGCGCAGCATCATCCGCGTGGGCGGCAACGCCATGACCGAGCAGCTGGCGATGCGCTTTGGCTTCTTCCTCTACAGCCGCATCATCTATGGCCTGGGCGTCACGGTATACGCCGCGCACAATATCTGCATGCAGCTGCTGGCCCTGACCTTCAACTTTGCAGACGGCCTGGCGGTGGCGGGTACCTCGCTGGTGGGGCAAAACCTGGGCGCCAAGCGCAGCGATTTGTCCATGCTCTATGGCAAGATCAGCCAGCGCCTGTACGGCGCGCAGTCGCCGCTCGACCAGTTCG
>CAKTTM010000107.1 GCA_934615145.1 uncultured Clostridia bacterium
TTCAAGCATCAAAGGTATCGCGCCCCTCCAAGAAAGAGTCCTTTCCTTACAGAGGGATATCCCTCTGTAAGGAAATAAAACACCAAACATTTTTCTTAGATTCGATTCTTTCCCACTAAGGAAAAAATCCTTCTTTAGGCCTTGCCCACCACTGCCCGGATGCGTCGGACGCCGGCGGAGGAGGCCTCTTCCTTTTGTATCTTAAAGCCTTCCAGCTCGCCCGTGTTGTTCACATGGGGGCCGCCGCAGATTTCCTTGGAGAAGTCGCCCATGCTGTAGACGCGCACTTTCTCACCATACTTGCTGTCAAACAGGCCGATGGCGCCCTGGGCCTTGGCCTCGTCAACGCTCATCTCCTGCATGGTGACGGGCGCCTTCTTGGCGATGGCGGCGTTGACCAGTTCCTCCACCTGCTTGAGCTCTTCTGGCGTCATCTTGCGGCCGAAGGTGAAGTCAAAGCGCAGGCGCTCGGCGGTGATGTTGCTGCCCTTCTGGTGCACATCCTCGCCCAGCACTTTGCGCAGCGCCGCGTGCAGCAGGTGGGTGGCGGTGTGCAGCTTGGTGGTCTCCTCGTCATGGTCGGCCAGACCGCCCTTGAAGCGCTGGTCCGCGCCCGCCTGGCTGAGCAGCTGGTGCTGGCGGAAGCGCTCGGCAAAGCCCTCCTCGTCCACCTTGAGGCCCTGCTCGCGCGCCAGCTCCATGGTGATCTCCACCGGGAAGCCGTAGGTGTCGTAGAGCTTAAAGGCATCGCGGCCATTGATGGTCTTGAGCGTGTTCATGAAGCCCTCGGCCTTCTGGCCAAAGCTTTCGATGGTGTCTATGGCGCTGACGAACTTCTCGATCTCTTCCTTCATCGCCAGCAGCTCGGGCGCCGGGCGCAGCTTGCTGCCCACATTGCGGGCCACTTCCTGCGCCTGATTGAGCCGCTTGAGCAGCTCGCTCTCGCCCAGGGTCTGGCGCAGATTGCTGCGCATATCGCTGAACAGGCCGCGCACCTGCTCGATGCGGCCGATGGCCTTTTCAAACTCCTTAAGCCCCTGGTTGAGCGTGCGCTGGAAGCGCTTTTCCTCCAGCAGCAGCTGCTCAATCACATAGGCGCGGTTGTGCTCCAGCTCGGGGTAAACCTCCCTGTACTGCTGGATGATGGTCATGGCGATCTCAGCCGTGAAGCCATCCTGCAGGTTGAGCTGGCGGCCCCAGCGCACCGCGCGGCGTATCAGGCGGCGCAGCACATAGCCCTGATCCACATTGCTGGGGCTGACACCATGGGGATCGCCCAGGATGAAGGTGGCAGTGCGCAGGTGGTCGGCCACGATGCGGAAGGCGCGCAGGCTATCGCCTTCGGCCTCTGCGTATTTCAAGCCGCTCAAAGCCTCGATCTTGCCGATGATATCGCGGAACAGGTCTGTCTCATAGACCGATTTGGTGCCCGTCAGCACGCCGATGGTGCGCTCCAGGCCCATGCCGGTGTCCACATTGGCGTGCTCCAGCGGCACAAAGCTGCCGTCAGCCTGCTTGTTGTACTGCATGAAGACATCGTTCCATATCTCCAGGTAGTGGCCGCAGCTGCAGGCCGGGCTGCAATCCGGGCCGCAGGGCTCGCCTGTGATGTAGAACATCTCGGTATCCGGGCCGCAGGGGCCGGTCAGGCCCGCCGGGCCCCACCAGTTGTTCTCCTTGGGCAGGAAGAAGATGCGGCTCTCCGGCACGCCGCAGCTGCGCCAGAGGTCAAAGCTCTCCATATCGCGCGGCGCGTCGTCATCGCCCGCAAACACGCTGAAAGCCAGGCGCTCCTTATCCAGGCCCAGCCAGTCTGGCGAGGTCAAAAACTCCCAGCTCCAGGGGATCATTTCTTTTTTGAAGTAGTCGCCCAGGCTCCAGTTGCCCAGCATCTCAAAGAAGGTGCAGTGGCTGGCGTCGCCCACATCGTCGATGTCGCCGGTGCGGATGCACTTCTGCACATTGACAAGCCGCTTGCCCGAGGGATGCGGCTGGCCCATCAGGTAGGGCACCAGCGGGTGCATGCCGGCGGTGGTAAACAGCACCGTAGGGTCATTCTCCGGGATCACGGAGGCAGAGGGGATCTGCACATGCCCCTTCTGCTCAAAAAAGCTGATAAAGAGCCTGCGCAGCTCATTGGATGTCATCGGTTTCATAGGGTCTCCTTCATCTATCGGTATGGGCTGGCCTTATACCATGTCCACAAACTGCAGCAGCACCTGCAGCGCGCCGTCCATGTCGCGCATGTCGATCACTTCGCAGGCGGAGTGCACATAGCGGCAGGGGATGGACAGGGTGCCGGCGGGGATGCCGCCACGGGCGTGCTGTATGGCCGCGCCATCCGTGCCGCCAAAGGGCAGCACTTCCCGCTGCACGCGCACATCGGCGGCCTCCGCCGCCTCAAAGAGGGCATCCCTCACCATGGGGGAGGCGATCATGGAGCGGTCCATAATCTTGACCGCGGGGCCTGCGCCCAGCTTGATGTCTGGTATCTTGGTTTCGGGCGTATCGCCCCAGGCGGTGACATCCAGCGCCAGGCCCAGGTCCGGGTTGATGGCGTAGGCGGCCACCTTGGCGCCACGGATGCCCACCTCCTCCTGGGTGGAGAAGACGCCCACGATGGTGTTCTTCTGGTTCTCGGCGTAGAGCAGCAGCTCCACCAGCAGGGCGCAGGCGCAGCGGTCATCCATGGCGGGGGCCGCGATGCGGTGCTTGCCCAGCTGGAAGACATTGGGCGCATAGACGGCGATATCACCTATCTGCACCATGCCGCGGGCCTCGTGATCGTCGGCCGCGCCGATGTCGATGAACATGTCTTTAAGCGCGGCGCTGCCGCCCTCCACAGGCTGGCTGACCAGCACGCCCTCCACGCCATTTTCAAATATCACCTGGCGGTACTCGCTGGCCTTGATGCCAATGCCGCCCACATTGCTCACCCGCAGGAAGCCTTCCTTCTCGATGCTGGTCACCACCAGGCCGATATGGTCCATGTGGGCGGAGATCATGATGCGCTTGGCATTGTCATCGCTGCCGTACTTCTCCACGATCAGGTTGCCCAGCGCGTCGGTCTTGATGCTGTCCACATGGTTCATCAGCAGGCCCTTGATGGCCTCTGCCACATTGTGCTCGCTGCCCGAGGGGCCCCAGCAGCTTAAAAGGGTCTTGAGCGTATCGCGTAACATCTATTTGCTTCCTCCTCAGAGACTGTTCAGGTATTCGCGGGTGAGGGCCAGCTGGGCATCCACATCATCCATGTGGCAGACGCTGGCGCCGGAGTGGATATTGCGGCAGGGCACGGACAGCACCAGCGTGCGCGCGCCTTCACCGCCCAGCTGGAAGCTGGCGGCGTCGTTGCCGCCGGTGACGCTCTGCTTGATCTGGTGGGGGATGCCGGCGCCCTGCGCCAGTGACAGCATCTGGCGGTACAGATCGCGGTCGGCGATGCTGCCCAGATCCATGAAGCTGATGGCCACGCCCTGGCCCGCCTGGCAGACCTGGAACTGCGGCTTGACATCCCCAAGGTCATTGGCCGAGGTACCCTCCAGCACGATGGCCACCTCAGGCTGCTGCAGGTAGGCCGCCCCGCGGGAGCCCCGCAGGCCCACCTCCTCCTGGGTGACAAAGCAGCAGGTCAGGTCGCCGGGATAACTGCCCTCCAGCAGGCGGAGCAGATTGTAGCAGCCTATCCGGTCGTCCAGCGCCTTGGCGCTGACAAAGCCCTCGCCAAAGGGCACAAACGGCGTGTCAAAGACGGCATAGCTGCCCAGCGGGCAGAGCTTCTCGGCCTCCTTCTTATCCCTGGCGCCGATATCGATATAGATGTCATTCCAGCCCAGCACCCGCTGCCTGTCGGCGGCGGTCTGCAGGTGGATGGCCATCGCGCCGATGACGCCAGGCACCTTGTCCTCGCCCACCTGCACCCATTTTGAGATGACCACCCTGGGGTCGATGCCGCCCACCGGGCGCGGGCGCAGCAGGCCGTCGTCGGTGTGGCCGGCGATGATAAAGCCCACCTCGTCCATGTGCGCGGCCACCAAGGTGGCCTGGGCATCGGGGTTTGAGCCCTTTTTGAAGGCGATCACATTGCCGGAGCGGTCGATGCTCAGCTCATCGCACAGCGGCCTTGCCGCCTCCATGATGGCGCGGCGCACCGCCTGCTCATTGCCGCTGACGCCGGGCAGCTCGCAGAGATATTTCAGGTCCATAGTTCATCCCTCCAGCCATCCTCCACCGCGGCGGCGAACTGCGCCACCAGCCGGGCGCCTTCCTTGAGCGTCTTCATGTCAAAGAGCTCCACCGTCGTATGCATGTATTTCAGCGGCAGCTCCAGCAAGATGGTGGGGATGCCGCCGCGCTGAATGTTCAGGTCATCGGCGTCGGTGCTGGTGTTGCGGGGCACGATGGCCGTCTGCACGGCAATGTTCTGGGCCTCCGCGACGTCCATCAGCTTTTTGCGCAGCACCGGATGCAGGAAGGGGCCCATCGAGGCCACCAGGGAACCCAGCTCGTGTGTGCCGATTGCCGGCGCGCCCGGGGTCTGCGCGTGGCAGACATCCAGCGCCACGCCAAAGTCCGGCTCGATGCTAAAGCCGGTCATCCCGGCGCCATAGCTTCCGATCTCCTCCTGGCAGGTGGCGACGAAATACAGGTCGGCCTCGGGCTTGAGGCCCTGCAGCAGCTGCATGGCCTGGTAGAGGATGGCCACGCAGGCGCGGTCGTCCGCCGTCTTGGTGGCGACGCGGCCGTTTTTGAGCTCCGTATACCTGGCCTCCAAGGCCACCAGGTCGCCGATCTGCACCAGCTCCCTGACCTTGTCAGCCGGCAGGCCCAGGTCCACATAGAGGTCTTCGCGCTTATAGTTCTGCTGGCGGTCCTTCTCGGTCAGCAGGTGGGGCGGCTTGGCGCCGATGACGCCCATCATCTCCTGCCTGCCGTAGACCTTGACCCGCATGCCCGGCAGGATGCGCGGGTCCACCCCGCCCACATTGCCCAGGCGCAGCGCGCCGTCCTCCTCTATCTTGACCACCATCAGCCCGATCTCGTCCAGATGGGCGCAAAACATGACCTTGGGCCCCTCGCCCTTGATGCGCGCGATGACATTGTTGAGCTTGTCGATCCTCACCTCGTCGCAGTAAGGCCTGAAAGCCGCGGCGATATACTCCGCCACCGGCCCCTCATGCCCCGTCAGCCCCGGCAAGGCCGTCACCTCACGCAGAAACTCCTCAACCCGCATGGAACTCCCCTTTCCCCCGGCGCAAAGCAAAGCTCAGCGCCAAACGCTTTGTGCAGTATAGCACTTTGGGGGTGGGGATGACAACTGGATAGGCGGCGAAAGGAAACGCCCCACGCAATATTCCACAAGGGATTGGCGGGGCGCGCTCTGTGAAGAAGCGCCGCAGCGCATCGTATTGCGGGCAGCGGCAAAAGACAAGTTCGTCAAAGCCTTTGTGAAGGATTCCGTACTACTTCATCGCCCCCACGAAATCCATCAGCACTTCGCCAGGAGCGGCGGGCTCTTTGGCCATCGGCGCCTGTTTGCGCCGGAAGGGGCCGCGCCATTTGTCCCAGCGCTTGCGCCATTTGTCGCGGCTTTGCAGCCTTTCACCCAGGTCGCGGGCGCCGATGCCGTAGACCAGATAGAGTATCAGGCCGGAGACCAGCATGATGAAGACCGTGCTGGCGTTGCGCCGGCCGGTGGCGTTGACATTGTAGCCGTATAAGCCTTCCTCACGGGTCATGGACTGCAGCACCATGGCGTAGCTGGTGCCATAGGAGCTTGCGAAGGTGGCCGACATGTCATACTCGGTGAAGAGGGCGTTGAAGTTGAGCGCAAAGACAGCCAGCACGCTGGGGAGGATGATGGGCAGCTTGACCCGTAGGAAGGTGGTCAGGCCCCTGGCGCCCAGGTTGCGCGCTGCCTCCTCCAGCTCGGTATCGATGGCGTAGAAGCTGGCCTTGATCATGCGCAGGGAAAAGGGCAGTTTGACCACCATGTAGGCGATGATGATCAGCAGGCGGACATTTTGCATGTAGTAAAGGTTCTGATTGCCCACATACCAGATCTCATTGCTGTTAAAGAAGGTGCGATAGCTGTAGCATATCAAAATGGTGGGCAGCAGCCAGGGAAAGAGCAGGCTGTACTCCAGCACCGCGCCCGACTTGCGCAGCTTGCCGTTTCTGCTGCGCTTGAAGATATAGTTGCAGGCCACCACCACGATCACACAGGCGGCGGCAGCGGCCAGGGCAGAGAGTATCATGCTGGTGCGGATGCCGCCCAGCGTGGCCTCGTTGGAGAAGACGCCGCTGATGGCGCCCTCGCGCACGCGGTAGCTGCCCCGGGAGGTCATGTAG
>CAKTTM010000108.1 GCA_934615145.1 uncultured Clostridia bacterium
GGGCTGGATCCGGTCAACTCCCAGATATTCAAGGACGCCATCCGCGAGTTCGTCACCAGGGGCAAGCTGGTCATCTTCAGCTCGCACCAGATGACCTATGTGGAGGAGATCTGCGACGATGTGACGCTGATCCACGGGGGCGACATCCTGCTGTCGGGCGATCTGGCGCAGATCAAGCGGGAGCTGGGGCAAAACAAGCTACAGCTGCGCGTGGAGGGCCTGAGCCAGCAGGCGCTGGCGCAGGCGCTGGAGAGCAGCTTCCCCGGCATACAGACCCAGGGGCACGACGAGGGGCTGATCATTGATACCTCGGGTGGGCTCACACAGGCGGATATCCTGCGCTTTATCAGCCAGGGCAATCACAACATCGCCAGCTTCGGGCTGTACTTCCCCAGCCTCAACGACATATTCATCGACAGGGCAGGTGAGCACTAATGAGAGACTTTCAGGTCGTATTCAACTATGAGTTCAAGCAGCAGTTTGCCAAGAAGGCGGTGCGGGTGACCACCATCACGCTGATGGTGCTGATGCTGGTCATCACCTCCATCCCGCGCATCATCGAGCTGTTCTCCAGCGACAAGGCGCCGCAGACCGCGCAGACCGCCCAGATGGACAGCGTGCTGACCAACAAGGTGGGCTATGTCTTCGCCGATGAGGCGCAAAAGAAGCAGCTAAGCCAGATCCTGGGCCTGCAGGCGGACAACCACTACGCCTCCCGCGATGAGCTGGTGGCGGCGCTGAAGGATCACAGGCTCAAGGCCGGCTTCGTCCTGGGCGCTGACGGCGCCTATGAGAGCATCTACCAGGACAAGGGCCTGGACGATGAACAGGACACGCGCTTTAAGGCCTTCATGACCCAGTACCAGAAGGAAAAGCTGCTGCAGCAAAAGGGCCTGACGCAGGAAGAGTTCAGCCAGATCGACGCCTACCAGCCCCAGGTGACCAGCACCGTGATGGGCAAGACCGCCGCCAACAACATGCTGGTGGCCATGGTGCTGCTCTTCTCGGTCTATATGTTGGTGCTGCTCTATGGGCAGTCCACCGCCACCTCCATCGCCCGCGAAAAGGACTCCAAGGCCATGGAGCTGCTGATCACCTCCACCCGGCCAGCGCCGCTGATCCTGGGCAAGGTGGCGGCCAGCGGTCTGGCAGGCCTGCTGCAGTTTGGCGCCATCGTGGTGGCCGCGCTGATCGGCATACAGCTTAACAAGGAACTTTACCCGCCGGAATTGATGATGATGCTGTCGGGCTCCATGACCACCGGCTACCTGCTCAGCTTCATCTTTTTCTCCATGGCCGGCTATATCCTCTACCTCTTCCTCTACGCGGCGCTGGGCTCCACCGTCAGCCGGGTGGAGGATGTGGGCAGCGCCACGGGCCTGGTCAGCTTCATCTTCATGCTGGGCTACTTCGCCAGCAGCTTTGCCATGAACATGCCCGGCAGCGCACTGGCCGTGGGCACCTCGCTGTTCCCCTTCACGGCGGTGATGGTGATGCCGCTGCGTTCGGGCATCATGACGGTGCCCGCCTGGCAGTACGTGGTGGCAGGCGGCCTGATGATCGCCGTCATCCTGCTCTTCGCCTGGCTGTCGATCAAGATCTACCGCTGGGGCAGCCTCAACTACGGCAACCAGACCAGCATCGTGAAGGTGTTCAAGGAGGCGCTGAGGCCGGAGAAAAGGCAGAGGAAGGCCTGAGCGATAAGTTAAATCATCATCGTGGCGCCCGCGGCTATACTGCCGCGGGCGCTTTGTTCGCAAACACTTGGTTGACATATGCAGCCTCTATGCACATAATGTAGGCAGCATTGGCCGGGCATGGATGGAAGCCTGGGTAGGGCTGGGAACAGGACACATAAGGAGACAAGGCATGAAAAGGCAGTTCATCTTCATCATGACCGATACTACCCGCTGGGACATGCTGGGCTGCTATGGCAACCCGCAGATGCGTACCCCCAGGCTGGATGATATGGCCGCGCGCGGGCTGCGCTTTGACCGGGCCTACACCACCCAGCCGGTCTGTGGGCCTGCCAGGGCGGGGCTCTTTACCGGCATGTACCCGCACAGCTGCGGCAGCTGGGCCAACGCCATGCCCCTGGGCGCGGACATCCGCCACCTGGGCCAGTGGGTGCGAAAAGCAGGCATCCATACCGCCTACATCGGCAAGTGGCATCTGGACGGCGGGGATTATTTCGGCAAGGGTGTCTGTCCGGAGGGCTGGGATCCCGAGTATTGGTACGACATGAAGAACTACCTGGACGAAATGGATGAAGCAGAGCGCTTCCGCTCTCGCCAGGCGGGCACCAGCGACGAGGGCATAGCGTCTGACTACACTTTCGGTCACCGGGTGACCCAAAGGGCGCTGGACTTTATCGGGACGCATGCCGATCAGGACTATCTGCTGGTCGTAAGTTACGACGAGCCGCATGACCCCTTCCTCTGCCCGCCGCCCTACAGCCAGATGTATCAGGACTATGTGTTTGACAGCCCGGCACTTGAGGATGATCTCAAAGACAAGCCGCTGTACCAGCGGCTGTGGGCACAGATCAGCGCGGGGCCGGAGGATGAGGGCGCGAAAACAGGCAACCGCCGCCTGATGCGGTGCAACTCCTACGCAGATGAGCTGATCGGCCAGGTGCTGGACGCGGCGCGCGAGCAGGCACCGGAGGCCACACTGCTATTCACCTCCGACCACGGCGACGCCATGGATGCGCACCGACTGAGCATGAAGGGCCCCTCGGTCTATGACGATATCTCGCGCATCCCGCTGATATTTGAGGGGCCCAGGGTACCGCGCGGCGCCGTCTATCCGCATACGGTATCGCATATCGATCTGCCGGCCACGGTGCTGGACTGTCTGGACATCCCCCTGCCGCGCAGCTTTCAGGGCAGCAGCCTAAGGCCCCAGGTGCAGGGCGACAGCGCGCCCACGGGGCGCCCCGCCTTCATTGAGTTCAACCGCTATGAGGTGGATCACGACGGCTTTGGCGGCTTCCAGCCCATGCGCGCCATGGTGACGGATGACTACAAGCTGGCGCTGCACCTGTGCGACAGCGATGAGCTCTATGAGCTGAGCTCTGACCCGCACGACCTGCATAACCGCATCGATGACCCGGCCCTTGCCGCCACGCGCGACCGGCTGCACGACCAGCTGCTGGAGTGGATGAATGTCACCCGCGATCCCTTCCGCGGCTATCAGTGGCGCTGCCGCCCCTGGCGCAAGGACGCCCGCCCCCAGTGGCGCGTGGATGGCTACACCCGCCAGCCCGAGAACGAGCCGGGCGAGCCCAGGCAGCTGGACTATGCCACCGGCCTTGAGATGGAGACCGCCACCCGCTGGAAGGCAGGCGCCGGGCACGCGCCGCCGCCGGAGGAGAACTGAGCCCCGTATTCCGCACGGAGTGACCGTGTAAGGATAATTCAAAGGAGGAAGACCATGAAGAGAATCCTGGCTATCCTGCTGGCGCTGAGCATGACGCTGGCGCTGGGCGCATCCTTGGCGCAGAGCGACAAGACCACCCTCTACTTTGCCAACTACGCCCTGCTGGAGACCAACTACACCGCCTATTGGGAGGGCGTCAAGACAGGCTTTGAGGCCGCCAATCCGGAGTATCAGATCGAGTGGATCACGGCGCCCTACGCCGACATCATGACCACCGCCGTCACCCGCATCGGCGCGGGCGAGCCGGTCGACCTGCTGTTTGGCGAGCTGGACTGGGTGCCCACCGCGCAGGACTATGGCATGAGCATCCCGGCCACCCAGATCTTTGATGAGGAGTACCTCAAGGGCTTCTACCCGGCGGTGCTGGATGCCTTCAAGGTGGATGGCGACATCTACGGCCTGCCCATGTACATCACCCCCTACATCCTCTACTACAACACCGATATCTTTGGGGCAGCCGGCATTGAGGCCGTGCCCACCACCTATGACGAGATGCTGGCCGCCAGCGCCAAGATCGACGGCATGACCACCGCCGACGGCAACAGGATATTCCCCTTTGGCCAGACCACGGCCTCGGTGGTGATCTCCGGCTCGTCGCTGCAGGCCATGATCGCCAACTTTGGCGGTGAGGTGCTAAGCCAGGACGGCCAGCTCTCCATCGACAACGAGGGCTTCACACAGGCCATCACCATGCTCAAGACCTTGGACGACGCGGGCTATCTGCCCCAGAACGCCAAGCTCAAGGACCTGCGCAATCTCTTTGCCCTGGGCCAGCTGGCCATGTACTATGACCAGAGCTGGGGCTTCAGCGGCGTCAAGGGCATCAACCCCGATGCCGTCAAGTTCACCGCCTCAGCGCCCCCGCTCAAGGGCGGACAGGGTGATGGCAAGAGCGCGCTGCAGGCCGCCAGCCTGATCTACACCACCAAGGACGAGGCCAAGTACGAGGGCATTCGCAAGCTGACCAGCTACCTGCTCAGCGAGGATGTGCTGGCGCCCTACCTGGTCAATACCACACCGGCCTACCCGGCCACCTTCGCCATGAGCAATGTCAAGGCGATCGCCGAGAGCCCGATACTGGCCGGCGCCGCCTCCGCTGTGGGCAATGTGATGGCCATCCCGCCCATCCCCCAGCTGGCCGACCTTAACCTGGAGCTGACGGCCCTGGCCCAGGCCGTGACCATCGGTGACGAGCCTGTGGACACCGCCATCGCCAACTTTAAGACCGTGGCAGAGGGCCTGCTGAACTAAGCCCCTATCCCGCACCGCCCGCCTTGCCCCATCGGGCAAGGCGGGCTATCCAAAGAAGGGGAAGGCCATGCAGACAAGGACAAAGCACCCTAAACTGAAAAGCGCTACCGTCGACAAGCTCTTTTTCGGCACCCTGCTGTTGCCCACCATGCTGATCGTGGTGGTCTTCATCCTGGTGCCGGTGATCGACTCGGTCTACCAGAGCTTCTTAAGCTACCGCACCCGCAACATCATCACCGGCACGCCGGGCAGCTGGAATGACTTTGGCAATTATACCCGGCTCTTCGCCCAGGGGCGCCTGTGGCCTGCGACGGGCAGGACGCTGAGCTTTGTGGCAGGCGTGGTGCTGGCGCAGTTTGTGCTGGGGCTGACGCTGGCCGTCATCCTCAACCGGGAGTTCAAGGGCTCCAGGCTCATCCGATCGGTGATGATGACGCCCTGGGTGGTGCCCACCATCGTGTCGGCACTGATCTGGATGTGGCTGTACCAGCCTCAGTATGGGCTGATCAAGTATTTCGTGTCCATTCTGGGTGGGCCGACAGACTTTGCCATGCTCAACAACCCTGGCACCGCGCTGATGGGGGTGGGCGTCACGGCGCTGTGGAAGCAGATCCCCTTGATGGCGCTGCTGCTGCTGGCGGGGCTGCAAAATGTGCCCGGCGACATCCTGGAGGCCGCCACCATCGACGGCGCGGGCGCGGTCAAGCGCTTCCGCTATGTCACCATCCCCTACCTGATGCCAGTCATCAAGGTGAGCGTATCGATGAGCATCATTGAGAACTTCAAGCAGTTTCCCTTGTTCTGGACCATGACCGGCGGCGGGCCCAACAACGCCACCCAGACCCTGGCGGTGCTGAGCTACCGCGAGGCCTTTGTCAGCGGCAACTATGGCTCGGGCGCCGCGGTCACCACCATCTGGATGCTGATGATGATACTGGTGACCCTGCTGTATAACCTGGCCTTCCGGGCCCAGGACATGGATTAGGGGGTGGCGGCATGACAGCAAAGCGTCTGGCAGGCAGCATGCTCAGGGCCGCCGTGGTCGCCCTGATACTGGTATTCCTGCTCTTTCCCATCTACTGGATGTTCCTGACCTCCTTCAAGACCAACATGGAGGCCTACCGCTTCCCGCCCACCTTCCTGATCCAGGCGCCCACCTGGCAGAGCTATGTGGCCCTGGTCAATGAGAACGCCCAGTTCTTTGTCTACTACGGCAATAACTTTCTGGTCTCAGGGCTGACCGCGCTACTGACCGGCGTCTGCGCAGTGACGGCCGGCTACGCGCTGGCGCGCTTCCGCTTCAAAATCGGCGTCGCCTTCGTGGCACTGCTGGCCTTCTGCCAGATGTTCCCGGTGATCAGCCGGATGATTTCATTGTACTCGCTGCTGAGCAAAGCAGGGCTGATCAACACGCGCGGCGGCCTCATCTTCGCGCTGACCGCCTCCATGATCCCCTTTTCGGTGATGCTGATGACCAGCTTTTTCGCCGGCGTCCCCCGCGAGATCGAGGAGGCCGCGCTGGTCGACGGCGCCGGCCGCATCGCCATCTTGGCGCGCATCGTGCTGCCGCTGGTGGCTGGCGGGGTGGTGGCCGTCACCCTCTACACCTTCCTGATGACCTGGGATGACTACCTGCACGCGCTGACCCTGATAC
>CAKTTM010000109.1 GCA_934615145.1 uncultured Clostridia bacterium
CCATCATCCCCCAGCTGCAGGAGTACATCACCGACCCCACCGACTATCAGGCGGCGCTGCGTTTCCTGGTGCAGAACAAGCTCATCGAGCGCAAGGCCCATGACATGGGCTTTGACCAGTTCACCCAGGAAGAGCAGGATGCCTTTGCCAAGGACGCGCAAGCGCAGTGGGATCAATGGATAGAGTCCTATGTGACCTATTATCTGTCCGAGGACACGCCGGAGGCCCGTGAGAAGCTGACCGCCCAGGCCGAGGAGTTCCACCAGGCCCAGGGCATGAGCCTGGAGCGCCTGGTCGAGGATGTGAAGAAGGGCGCCAGCTTTGACCGGATGAGCGAGTACCTGATGGCTGGCTACGAGCCCACGCAGGAGGAGATCGACGCGGTCTTTCAGCAGTTTGGCGCCTCCTATCAGCAGAACTATGAGAACAACATCATGGCCTATGAGTACAACACCATTTATGGTCAGCAGACCAGCTGGTATACGCCCGAGGGCTACCGGGGCATCATCCACATCCTGCTGCAGCCAGAGGCCGCCTTGCTTGACAACTATGCCAGGCTGCAGAGCGCCCATGAAGAGCAGCAGAACTTTGTGGATGCCGAGCAGGCCGTGACCACAGCGCCCGATGTCACCATCGCGGCCGCCCAGCCCGCCACCCCCGCCCCCACCACCACGCCCGAGCCTGTCACCCAGGCCCAGCTGGACGCCGCGCGCCAGGCCATCTTGGACGCCGTCAAGGCCGATACCGATGCCATCTATGAGCGCCTGGCCAAGGGCGAAGCCTTTGAGGCCATGATCGCCGAGTACGGCAAGGACCCCGGCATGATGGACGAGGGCAACCTCAAGGACGGCTACATGGTGCACAAGGATTCCATCGTCTGGGACAATGCCTTCACCACCGGCGCCTTCACCGAGAAGATGCAGAAGGTGGGCGATGTCTCCGACCCCGTCATCTCGGCGCATGGCGTGCACATCCTCAAGTATCTGCGTGATGTGCCCGCCGGGCTGCTCCTGACTGAAACCATCAAGCAGGACATCACTGACTATCTGATGGCCGTGCATCAAAACCAGGTCTTCAGCCAGGCCATCGCGGGCTGGGAGGCCGAGATCGGCGTCAGCTACAACCAGGAGGCCATCGACCAGGCCATACAGGCCGCCCAGGCTCTGCAGCAAACCGAGCAGGAGCCCACGCTGGAGGCGCTGCCCGCGGCGCCAGAGGCAGAGGCCAGCGAGGCCCCGACGGAGGTCACAAATCCCTGAGCCAAGCCTTGACAGCTGATGTCAAACATGGTATAGTTATCAGTGCGTAAAGCAGGAGCGCCCGCTTCTCACCCTGCGAATTCGTTTTGCCGGGTTCAGGCACGAGATTGTTCTTACAATTGGCGGGTAGCGATGCCCGCCAATTTTTCATTATTTTACGGAGGTGACAGGACATCAACAATGATCTGAAGATCAACGAGGAGATCCGGGACAGGGAAGTACGCGTGGTTGGGGCTGATGGTTCCCAGCTAGGTGTGATGCCAATCGCTCAGGCCCTGCAATTGGCAGAGGATCAGCGACTGGACCTGGTCAAGATCGTCCCCAGAGCTCAGCCCCCTGTGTGCAAGCTGATGGATTACGACAAGCACCGCTTTGAGCAGGCCAAGCGCGAGAAGGAAATCCGCAAAAACCAGAAGACCGTGACGCTCAAAGAGGTACAGCTATCCGCCACCATCGAGGAGAACGACGTGCTCACCAAGGCCAAGAACGCGATCAAGTTCTTGTCGGCAGGTGACAAGGTCAAGGTGGCCATCCGCTTTCGCGGCAGGCAGATCACCCACCCGGAGATCGGTGTCAAGGTGATGAATGACTTTGCCCAGCGCACCCAGGAGATTGCAGTCGTCGAACGCCGTCCGCTGATTGAGGGCAGGCACATGATCATGATCCTGGCGCCCAAGTCCGAGAAAGTTCTCAAGGCCGAAAAGGCAGCCAAGGCTGCCGAGGAGGTTCAGGCCCAAACCCAGGCCGCCCCCAAGCCCTGATATATCCACATTCCGGAAGGAGGAGCTATCCATGCCCAAGCAAAAGTCCCATCGTGGTGCGTCCAAGCGCTTCAGCCTGACCAAGAGCGGCTTGGTGAAACATAAAAAGATGAATCGCAACCACATTCTGACCAAGAAGACCACCAAGCGTTCCCGCCATCTGCGCGCGGGCGGCATCCTTGGCAACAAGGCCGAGGCCGCGACCATCCGCTCGCTGATCGCCAAGTAATCACGCAGGCTCAAGAGGAGGAAATAATCCATGGCACGCATCAAGAGGGCGGTCAACGCCCATAAGAAACGCCGCAAATATCTCAAGCTGGCGAAGGGTTACTATGGCGCCAAGTCCAAGCAGTACCGCGCCGCCAGTGAGCAGGTCCGCCGCTCGCTGCGCTACGCCTACATCGGCCGCAAGCTGCGCAAGCGCGACTTCCGCAGGCTTTGGATCACCCGCATCAATGCGGCGGCCCATTTGAACGGCATCAACTATTCCACCCTGGTCTCCGGCCTCAAGCAGCTGTCCATACAGGTCAACCGCAAGATGCTGGCCGACATGGCGGTCAATGACGCACAGGGCTTTGCCCAGCTGGCCGAGATGGTCAAGGCCAAGAAGACGGCCTGAAAGCCTATCAAGGGCTAAGAAGCGCTCCCCGCGGTTTATCTGCCGCGGGGAGCGCTTTTTGTCTATGATTAAGGAGCGGTCTTACTTGCCGGGCTTGCCTTTGCCTGGATTGCCCTTACCGGGATTCCCCTTGCCGGGATCCCCTTTGCCCTGGGGCTCGGGCTCGTAAATGCTCTCCAGGTAGTCGATGACCTCCTGCTTGCTGTAGAAGGTCTTGTACTCCACCTGCGTCTTGTACCAGTTCAGGCTGCGGTAGACGCCGGGGCCGCCCTTTTTGAAGTTGTGGTTGCCCTTGGTCTGCTTCCAGTGGGCCCAGGTGGAGACGATCTGTCCGTGGTTCAGCGGCGTCCCCTGAGATGGATCCTCCTCGGCCTCGTCCTCCTCACTCACCTGCGCGTCCAGCACCGTGACGGTGAAGACATGGCTGGCCGTGGCGGTGTAGATGCGCATGCCTGAAGCATCGTGCTGCAGTGTGATGGTGTAGGTGAGGGCGACATCATAGTCGCCAGGCTCCTCCCCCAGCACCACGGAGGCGGTGGAGACGAAGACCTGCTGGCGCTCATTGGGGTCTGCCGCGGGCTCTGCCTCCAGCGTGATGGGAAGGGCAGGGGCGGCGCTGTCCACACCCTGCCAGCCGTCGGACACGAAGTGCAGCAGCTGGTGCTCGCTCTTGTTGCTGGTATAACTTGTGGTGGCGGTCAGCTGCACTGCCTGACCAGGCAGCACCGTCACTGTGTCCGTGGTGATGGATGTCATCAGCTCAGGCACGGGCGCCACTTCGGTTGTGACCTCAAAGGCGGGCGCGCCGGATGTGGCGGGCAGTTCGGCCTGTATCAGCGGAGCCAGGCTCAGCAGCAGGCTCAGTGTGAGCAGTGCGGATAGTATCTTTCTCATGAAATGACTCTCCTCCTGATCTTCGTTGCGACGCCTTGTTTTAGGCGTCTTGTGGCATCATACCCCGCAATAGGCGCCCGAAGTTTTCTTGTACCACTCCGAAATAGCCCAGAACCCAAGCCTGGCAAGGGATTTGGCTGTTCTTACCTGCCGCTGTTCCTTACAAGTTCCTTACAATTGCCGGCCGCATGACGCACCTCCCACGCGGTGGACAGCGGCGGGATGAACTTGCTATAATGGATGCATTGATAAGAAGGAGAGATAAAGCGCCGATGAGTAATATCTGGCATGATATCCGGCCCGACCGCATCCAGGAAGAGGACTTCATGGCGGTCATCGAGATCCCCAAGGGCTCGAAAAGCAAGTATGAACTGGACAAGGAGACCGGCGTGCTGATGCTCGACCGCATCCTGCACACCTCCACCCACTACCCGGCCAACTACGGCTTCATCCCGCGCACCTATGGCGACGACATGGATCCCTTGGATGTGGTGGTGCTCTGCTCCGAGCCGCTGGTGCCGCTGACCATCGTGCGCTGCTACCCCATCGGCGTCATCCGGATGCTTGACATGGGGCGCAATGACGACAAGATCATCTGCATCCCCTTCTCCGATCCCACCTATAACAGCTATCAGAACATCACCGAGCTGCCCAGCCATGTCTTTGACGAGATGAATCACTTCTTCACCGTCTATAAAGCGCTGGAAGGCAAGGAGACCGCGCCCGGCGAGGTGCAGGAGCGGCCCGAGGCCGTCAAGGTGATCAAGAAGGCCAGAAACGATTACCGGGCGCTGTTTGGCTGAGGCCAGGCAAAGCATTTATGGAGCGGCGATACCGCTCTTTTTTTAGTCTGCGCGTGTTCATGCCTGGTGACTGGGTACAATCCCCATATGGCGCCGAAAGCATTCGGCGTACGCTAAAGTGAAAGCTGGTGAACCATCCATGAAACCCAAGAAACTGCTGCTGATCATCGGCCTGCTGGCCGTATCGCTAACCCTGGCGGCCTGTGCCCCCAAGCCCCCGGCCGCGACGGCCACCCCGGCGGTGACCGAGGCGCCGGTGACAGAGGCCCCGGCAACGGAGGCTCCGGCAACAGAGGCCCCGGCCGCGACTGAGGCCGCTGGCCTGGAGCTGACGGCCGAGGAGCTGGCCAAGTACAATGGCAAGGATGGCCAGCCTGCCTATATTGCCGTGGATGGCATTGTCTATGATGTCAGCAATCATCCCGCCTGGAAGGATGGCGGCCACAATGGCTTTGAGGCTGGCAAGGACCTGACTGAAGAGATCAAGACCAAGTCACCCCATGGCGTGTCCAAGCTGACCGAGGCGGTCGAAGTGGGCAAGCTGGTCACCAAGTAAAGGCCTGAACAAACACCGGCCGCTGTCTGACAGCGCCGGTGTTTTGTATTCTTACACAATAGGAGAGACTGCATGCTGTATCAAATTCTGGGCTGGCTGAGCGTCGCCATTCTCGTCATCGTCACGGCGCCCTACTGGCTGCGCACCCTCAACAACTGGACGATCAAGACAAAGGACAAGCGCTTCTTAAACTTCCTCAAGTTCCTGCGCAAGCTGCACAAGCCCCTGGGGGTGGTACTGGCCGGCATTGCCCTGTGGCATGCTTACCTTGCGCTGGGCAGCCTGCGGCTGCACACCGGCCTGCTGGTCTATCTGGGCATCTTGCTGACGGCTGTGCTGGGCTATCTGCACCACCGCAAGAAAGACAAGCGCATCTTCAAGGGCCACAAGACCATGGCGCTGATCAGCGCGCTGCTGCTGGTGCTGCACCTGCTGTGGCCCGGCGCCATTTGGTATCTGTTCAAGGTATAATCTATATGGATATCATGACAAGGGCCGCGCATCGCTGCGCGGCCCTTGCTTTAAGTGAATCGGTGTTTGCCTTACTCGGCTGCGACCATCTTCTTCAGCCTGGTCAGGCGCTCAGCGGCGTCCTGCTCAGAGCGGGCGAAGAGTTCATCGGCCACCTTGGGGAAGGCGGTGACGAGGCTGGAGTAGCGAACCTCGCTCTTGATGAAGTCCTGGTAGCTTTCCGTCGGATCCTTGCTGTCCAGGGTGAGGGGGTTCTTGCCCTCGTCGGCCAGCAGCGGGTTGTAGCGGTACAGCGGCCAGTAGCCGGCGGCGACTGCCTTGCGGATCTGCGCCTGGCTGAAGCTCATGTTGATGCCGTGGTTGATGCAGGGGCTGTAGGCAATGATCAGCGAGGGGCCGTTGTAGGCCTCAGCCTCGTTCATGGCCTTGAGCAGTTGCACGGGGTTGGCACTCATGGCGACCTGTGCCACATAGACATAGCCGTAGCTCATGGCCATCATGCCCAGGTCCTTCTTCTTGGTGCGCTTGCCGGCGGCGGCAAACTTGGCCACCGAGCCGGTGGGCGTGGACTTGGAGGCCTGGCCGCCGGTGTTGGAGTACACCTCGGTGTCCAGCACCAGGATGTTGACATCCTGATTCTGGGCCAGCACGTGGTCCAGTCCGCCGTAGCCGATGTCGTAGGCCCAGCCGTCGCCGCCGAAGATCCACACGGACTTCTTGACCAGAATGTCCTTGTTCTCCAGCACCTCGCGGGCGGCAGTGCAAGCGGCACAGTCGCAGACCTTGTTGTTCTTCAGCCAGTTTTCCTCGTGGGGGGTACCGCTGAGGTCCATGCCCTCTTCACAGGCGGCGATCAGTTTGGCCGCGGCCTTGCGGGAGGCATCGGCATTGTTCATGCCGTCCAGCCACTCCT
>CAKTTM010000110.1 GCA_934615145.1 uncultured Clostridia bacterium
ACCTGATGCTCAAGGGCCTGCTCAAAAACATCGACCCCTCGATGGAGGAAGCCTCGCGCGACATGGGCGCCAGCCGCTGGAAGGTCTTCACCACGGTGACGCTGCCGCTGATGCTGCCCGGCCTTGGCAATGCCTTCCTGGTCACCTTCATCGAGTCGGTGGCCGACTTTGCCAACCCCATGCTCATCGGCGGCAGCTATGACACGCTGGCTACCACCATCTACCTGCGAATCACCGGTGGCAGCTATGACACGCAGGGCGCCGCTGCCATGGCGGTGGTGCTGCTGAGCCTGACCGTCTTCCTCTTCATGGTGCAAAAGTACTATCTGGAGGCCAAGAGCGCAGCCACGCTCACCGGCAAGGCCTCGCGCGCGCGGATGCTGATCAGCGAAAAGTCGGTCACCCGACCGCTGACCACGCTGTGCCTGCTGGTCTCAGCCTTTGTGATCATGATGTACATCGCCATCCCCTTTGGCTCGCTGTTCAAGCTCTGGGGCCGCGACTACTCACTGAGCTTCAAGTGGTACGAGCAGCTGTTCAAAGCTGACGGCCTCAAGGCCTTCCGCGATTCCTTTGTGCTCAGCCTCATCGCCTCGCCCATCACGGCGCTGCTTAGCATGATCATCTCCTACCTGGTGGTCAAGCGGCGTTTCCGAGGCAAGGGCTTCATCGAGTTTGTCTCGATGCTGGCCATGGCGGTGCCGGGCACCGTGCTAGGCGTGGGCTATATCCGCGGCTTTGCCAATGGCCTGTTCCGCTCGGGGCTGATGCAGGGCATCTATGGCACGGGGGCCATCCTGGTCATCGTCTTCATCGTGCGCTCGCTGCCGGTGGGCACGCGCAGCGGCATCTCCGCCCTGCGCCAGATACACCCCTCCATTGAGGAGTCGGCCTACAACCTGGGCGCGGGCAGCGGCAAGGTCTTCATGTCGGTGACGCTGCCGCTGATCAAGGACAGCTTTTTCAGCGGCCTGGTGACCACCTTCGTGCGCTCCATCACCGCCATCAGCGCCATCATCCTGCTGGTGACGCCCAAGTACCTGCTGATCACCACCCGCATCAATGAGTTCGCCGAGAAGGGCAGCTATGGCGTGGCCTGTGCCTATGCCACCATATTGATCGCGATCGTCTATGCCTCGATCCTGCTGATGAACCTGTTCATCAAGTACTTTGGCACCAGCAAACAAGTGAGGGAGGCGAACAAGCTTGTCGGATAAGAAAGGCCTGAGAGTGGACAAGGTGTCCAAGATATATGAGGATCCCAAGACCAAGAAACCCTTCTACGCGGTCAAGGAGGCCAGCATCGACATCGCCCCCGGCGCCTTTGTGACGCTGCTGGGGCCCTCCGGCTGCGGCAAGACCACCATCCTGCGCATGATCGCCGGCTTTGAGAGCCCCGACGAGGGCGAAATCTATCTGGGGGGCCAGGCCATCAACGAGCTGACGCCCAACAAGCGCGACACCGCCATGGTTTTCCAGAGCTACGCGCTGTTTCCCCACTACAATGTCTTTGACAATGTGGCCTATGGGCTGAAGCTCAGAAAGCTGGACAAGGACGAGATCGCCCGCAAGGTGGAGGGCATCCTAGAGCTGGTGGAGCTGTCGGGCATGGAGGCCCGCATGACCAACCAGCTATCTGGCGGCCAGCAGCAGCGCGTGGCCCTGGCCCGTGCCCTGGTGGTGGAGCCCAGCGTGCTATTGTTTGACGAGCCGCTGAGCAACCTGGACGCCAAGCTGCGCGTCACCATGCGCACTGAGATACGCCGCATCCAGCAGGAGCTGGGCATCACGGCGGTCTATGTCACCCACGATCAGTCCGAGGCCATGAGCCTGTCAGACCAGATCATCATCATGAACAAGGGCGTCATCGCCCAGATCGGCAGCCCGCGGGAGATATACTACCACCCCAGCGATGAGTTCGTGGCCGACTTCATCGGCGAGGTCAACTTCATGGACGGCCAGGTGCTGCGGGACGAGGGCGCGAAGTGCGTGATGGGGATCGCAGGCCACGAGCTCGTGGTCAACAACCCCAAGGGTTATCCCCCCGGTAAAGACTGCCGCATGGTGGTCAGGCCCGAGGCCGCCATCATCGGCCATGAGGGTACATTGCCCTGCACGGTGACCTTGAGCGTCTTCATGGGCGCCTACCAGTACTATCATGTGATGCTGGGCGATATGCTCATCAAGATCACCGACTATTGCCCGGTCAACAAGCATACATTTAAGGCGGGCGATCAGGCCAGGCTGAGCTTTGAGGAGAACTGCGTACACATATTGTAGGCGAGGCGCAGGGGGGAGCAAGCTCCCCCCCCTACGATACCCCCCTACGGCTTTTCCTGTGCGCTGACGCGCACGGCCGGAAAAGCCGCAAGGTATGAATTGCTGACGCAATTCGCCCCGCCCGCGCGGCAGAGCCGCGCGATACGAATGGATATGGGGGCTTCGGCCCCCATGGCCCCCATGGGAGAGGGGGACGACGGGGGCTTTGGGGCTGCGGCCCCAGAGAGGAGACTGTTGCATGAAGGCTTTGGTGCTGGAGCGGTATGGACATTTTGAGTATCAGGAAGTAGCGACACCGGTGCCGGGGCCGGGCGAGGTGTTGATCGCCGTGAAGGCCTGCGCGGTCTGTGGCAGCGATGTGCATGGCATGGATGGCTCCACTGGCCGCAGGCGGCCGCCCATCATCATGGGGCATGAGGCGGCCGGCGTCATCGAGGCGCTGGGGCCGGGGGTGAAGGATTATCAGCCGGGGGAGCGGGTGACATTTGATTCCACCATCTACTGCGGCGCCTGCGCCTGCTGTGAGGCGGGGCTGGTCAACCTCTGTGAAAACCGGCGGGTGCTGGGTGTCAGCTGTGAGGACTACAGGCTCGACGGCGCCATGGCAGACTATGTGGTGGCGCCTGAGCGCATCCTCTACCGGCTGCCAGACGCGGTCAGCTACCAGCAGGCCGCCATGGTGGAGCCGCTGGCCATCGCCTACCACGCCGCCACCCGCGCGCCGATCACGCCCGGCTGCTGCGCCCTGGTGGTGGGTGTGGGCACCATCGGCATGCTGACGCTGCAGGTGTTAAAGGCCCTGGGTGCCGGCAGCCTGATCGCGGTGGATCTGGATCAGCACAAGCTGGACAGCGCCCTGCAGGCCGGCGCCAGCGCCGCCATACAGGCCGCTGACCCTGAGGCGCTGCGTAAAGCATTGGCCGCCACGCCGGGCGGCCGGGGCGCCGACATCGCGGTGGACGCCACCGGCATCGAGGGCACGCTGAATCTCAGCCTTGCGGCCCTGCGCCTGGGCGGCAGCGCCGTGCTGGTGGGCAACCTGGCCCCACAGGTCAGCTTTCCGCTGCAACAGGTGGTCACCCGCCAGATCAGCCTCTTTGGCAGCTGCGCCTCGGCGGGGGAGTATCCCCAGTGCCTTGACATGATCGCCAGCGGCCAGGTGGATGTGATGCCGCTGATCTCTAAGGCTGTACCGCTAAGCGAGGGCAATGCCTGGATACAGCGTGTCTACAACAAGGAAGAGGGGCTGCACAAGATCGTGCTGATCCCCTGAGGAGCATCGATGCAGGAGTATAAGACGGCCATCATCGGCTGCGGCAAGGTGGGGCATTTCCACGCCGCCTGCTGGCAGTCCATTCCCGGCAGCCGCCTGGTGGGCGCAGTGGGCACCCGGCCCGGCCGCGGCCAGGCCTTTGGCGCGCAGTATGGTGTGCCCGGCTTTGACAGCCTGGCTGAGTTAAAGGAAAAAACCGACGCCCAGGTCATCAGCATCTGCACGCCGCACCCCAACCACGCGCAGTACGCGGTGGAGGCGGCAAGGCTTGGAATGCACCTGGTGATTGAAAAGCCGCTGGCGGTGACGCTGGCGGATTGCGACGCCATCATAGAGGCCGCTCACGACAGCGGCGTCAAGGGCACGACCATCAGCCAGCGGCGCTTCTACCAGCCGGCCCAGCGCCTGCGCCGCGCCATCGACGAGGGCAGGCTGGGCAGATTGGTGCTGGGCAGCGTCAACATGCTGGGCTGGCGCAGCATGGATTACTATGCCTCCGACCCCTGGCGGGGCAGCTGGGCAGGCGAGGGCGGCGGTGTGCTGGTCAACCAGGCGCCCCACCAGCTGGACCTGCTGCTGTGGTACATGGGCGAGGTGGAGGAGCTAAGCGGCTACTGGGCCACGCTCAACCACCCAGGCCTGGAGGTGGAGGACACTGCCGTGGCGGTGCTGCGCTTTAGGTCAGGGGCCCTGGGCACCATCAGTGTCAGCAACTCGCAAAACCCGGCCCTCTTTGGCCATGTGCGCGTGCATGGCGATCATGGCGCCAGCGCGGGCGTGCAGACTGACGGCGGCGCCATGTTCATCGCCGGGGTCTCCGGCATCGCGGAGGCGCCTGTCAATGACATCTGGACGCTGCCGGGGGAAACCGAGGGGCTGGCCGGATACCAGGCCGAGGACAGGGCCTTCTTTGACAGCGTGGACAGCACGCATTATTTCCACCGGGCGCAGCTGAGCGATTTCCTGGCGGCGCTGCGGGAAGACAGAGAGCCCGCCATCACGCTTCAGGACGGCAGGCGCACGGTGGAGCTGTTCACCGCCATCTACCGCTCCCAGCGGGAGGGCAGGCCGATACGCTTTCCGCTGAGCGTTTGATAAAGCGGCCTGACTAGCGTATAATGAGCGCCGCTGGAGGGTGCATGGAAGAGATCAGACTGCAGGATGTTGTGGAGATGCGCAAGCCGCATCCCTGCGGCAGCAAGGAGTGGACGGTCACCCGCATCGGCGCGGACATCAAGATACGCTGCAGCGGCTGTGGCCGCGTGGTGATGCTCGATCGCGCCGATTTTCTGCGCCGACGCAGGAAGACACTGCAGCAAGGCCCGGTGCCCGCGGAAATCAGCCTGGGCCTGCAGGTGCCCCCCAGCCAGACAGCACAAGGAGACGACACAGCGCATGAGTGAGCATCAATCAAACGATAATCTATCGCCCCAGGAGGCCCAGCTGACAGAGGGCCAGGAAAGCAAGAAGGGCAAGAAAGACAAAAAGGAAAAGAAAAAGTTGGTGTGGTGGCAGGAGATCCTCAGCTGGCTGGCCTATCTGCTGGCGGCCGTCGTGCTGGCCATGCTGATACGCGGCCTGCTGCTGGAGCCGGTGCGGGTGGATGGCCACAGCATGGACAATACACTGACCGATGGCGAGGTGATGCTGGTCACCAAGCCCGCGGTGCTGCTGGGCAACCTGCAGCGCGGCGATGTGGTGATCGTGCGCTTCCCCGGCCGCAACAAGACCAGCACCTTCCAGCTGGCAGCGCCGCTGGACCTGAGCCTGACCAGCCATGTGCTCTTCGTCAAGCGCCTGGTGGCGCTGCCGGGCGACGCCGTGGCGGTGGTGGATGGCAAGCTCTATGTCAACGACAGCCTGGTGGAGGAGCCCTATATCGATTACCCGCCGCGCGCTGACTATCAAAGGCGGGTGCTGGGCGATAATCAGTACATGGTGATGGGCGACAACCGCGGCAACAGCCACGACAGCCGGGCCTCTGATGTGGGCCCGATCACCAAGGACATGATCGTGGGCCACGCCAAGCTGGTCATCCTGCCGCTGAACAAGATACGCGTCATCAAGTAGCAGACAGACTGTGGATAAACTCCAGGCCCTCAAACAGGTCTTTGGTCACAGCGCCTTCCGCCAGGGGCAGGAGGCGCTCATTGATGCGCTGCTGTCGGGTGCCGACGCCTTGGGCATCATGCCCACCGGCGCCGGCAAGTCGGTCTGCTACCAGATACCCTCGCTGATGCTGCCTGGCATCACCCTGGTGATTTCGCCCTTGATCTCCTTGATGAAGGACCAGGTGATGGCCCTGATACAGGCCGGCGTGCCCGCCGCCTATATCAATAGCTCGCTGACAGCGGGCCAGTGCGCCCTGGCGCTGGAGCGCGCCAGGCAGGGCGCCTACAAGATCATCTATGTGGCGCCCGAGCGCCTGCTGACTCCCAGCTTTCTGCGCTTTGCCAAGGCCGCCAGCCTCAGCCTGATCGCCGTTGATGAGGCGCACTGCGTCTCGCAATGGGGGCAGGATTTCCGGCCCAGCTACCTGAGCATCGCGGATTTCGTCAGCCGCCTGCCCCTGCGCCCGCCGGTGGGCGCCTTCACGGCGACGGCCACGGTGCAGGTCAAGGACGACATCCTGCGGCTGCTGAGGCTGGAGAACCCCCTTGTGCGCAGCACCGGCTTTGACAGGCCGGGGCTGTACTTTGGCGTGCGCCAGCCCAGGGACA
>CAKTTM010000111.1 GCA_934615145.1 uncultured Clostridia bacterium
GCGCAGGGTCAGCTCCGGATCAAGAGCCGACTCCACCCAGTAGGCGGGCACGGCGTACTGCACGCCGCCGACCTGGCCAGAGGCCATCATGATGGGCGGGCAGACGGCCAGTATGTTCTGGCCCGAGCTCTCCATATAGGGGCTGATGTCGGTCAGCGCGCCGCGGGAGGCGTAGTTGGACAGGGACACGCGGTCGTTCATCACCTGGAAGACATCAAACTTCTCACCCGTGGACAGCATGATGTTGATCTTCTGATCCCAGGCGTCCCAAGGATAGTAGCGCAGCTCCAGCTGGACGCCGGCGCCATCGGCCTTGAGCTTGTCATTGATGGCCTGTACACCGCCGGCCAGGTCGCGGGGCTCATCGCCGGGCACGGCGTAGACGATGGTGGGCAGCTCTTGCGCCAGGGCTGTGCCCATCAGGCCCAGCATCAGCAGGGCAGTCAGCAGCAGGGACAGTGTTCTTTTCATGGGTCGTATCCTCCTCTTAAAGTGTCGCTATGGTCAGGGGTCGGCCTACTCCTTGACGGCGCCGACCACCATGCCGTTGATGTAATAGCGCTGCAGGAAGGGATAGAGCAGCACGATGGGGCCGATGGTGATGACCGCGGTGGCCATCTTGAGCGATTCAGACGGCGGCGTGGCATAGCCGGCGCTGGCGGTGTATTGCAGGTCCTTGAGCATGGAGATCTGCGATTTGAGCTGCAGCAGCAGGTATTGTATCGGATAGAGCTTTTTATCGTCCACCAGCATGATGGCGTTCCACCAGTCGTTCCAATAGCCCAGGCCGTAGAAAAGGCCCACGGTGGCGATGGCAGGCAAGGACAGCGGGAAGTAAATCTTCAGCGCGATGGTCAGGTCATTGGCGCCGTCAATGGTGGCCGACTCGCGCAGGGAGTCCGGCAGGCCGGACATGTAATTGCGCACCAGGAAAAGGTTGAAGGGGTTAAAGAGCAGGTTGGGGATGATCAGCGCCCAGATGTTGTTGCGCAGGCCCAGCTTGCCGGTGATCAGGTACCAGGGCACGATGCCGGCGTTGAAGACCATGGGGATAAAGAAGAACAGCCCCAGCCTGCCCCGGTAGACCACCCGCTTGTTGGACAGCGTATAGGCGGTCAGCGCCGTGACCAGCACCGCCAGCGTGGTGCCTGCCAGGGTGGTGATGACGGAGATCATATAGCCGTGCATTACGGAAGACCCACCCTGGAACATCAGCGAATAGGCATAGGTCGACCACTTCTCGGGGATGAAGCTGTAGCCGTTGCGCATGATGGCCGTCTCATCGGTAAAGGAGACCATCACCGTCAGCACCATGGGCAGCAGGCACATCAGGGTGAACAGCAGGATGAACAGGCCGATCAATATATCAGGCAGGTCGATGCGCCTGCGGGGACGGGATCCTACGATGTCCATGCGCTTGCTCCTCTCTCAATACAGCGCGCCGTCGGGGTAGATCCGCCGGACCAGCGCGTTGGAGCCAAAGACCATCAGGAAGCCGATGGCCGACTGGAAGAGGCCGATCGCCATGGCCTGGGAAGGATCGCCCACCTGGCGCAGGGCGCGGAAGACATAGGTGTCGATGATGTCGGTGGTGCGGTATAGGGTGCCATTGTCGCCCACCAGCGCGTATATCATGCCAAAGTCGCCAAACATGATCTTGCCCACCGCCAGCAGCGTCATGATCATGATGGTGGGGGTGATCAGCGGCAGCGTGATGCGGGTGGCCACCTGGAAGCGGTTGGCGCCGTCGATGGCCGCTGCCTCGTGCAGCGAGCTGTCGATGCCGGTGATGGCGGCCAGGTAGATGATGGCGCTCATGCCGGCCCCCTTCCACAGGCGCACCACCAGCAGGATGGCGGGCCAGACGCTGGCATCGGTGTACCAGTTCTTGGCCGGCGCGCCCGTGCTGGCCAGCAGCTTGTTGATGATGCCGTACTGGGTGGAGAACAGGCTCAGCAGGATGTAGCTGACCACGATCCAGGAGATATAGTTGGGAAAGAGCATGATGGACTGCGTGACCTTTTTGAACCAGACGCCGCGCAGCTCGTTGAGCAGCAGGGCCAGCAGCACCGCCATCAGCGTGCCGCTGGCGATGAAGAGCAGGTTCAGATAGATGGTGTTATAGGTGACCAGCGCCGCGTTTTGCGAGGCGAAGAAGAACTGGAAGTTCTTCAGCCCCACCCAGTCGCCATGGGTGAAGATGCGCAGCAGGCTGCTGTTGCGGTAGTTGAAACGCTGAAAGGCGATCACCACATAGGGATAGGCCAGGTAGCTAAAGGCGATCACATAGGCGATCGCCGGCAGCGCGATGAGGTAGGAAAACTTGTTCATGCGCATGTCCTGCAGCAGGCTGATGCGCTTGGCACGGATGCTTTTGTCTTGCATGGATACCTCCCTGCCGACCCGGGCTGTGAAGTAGTAAGCTAACATGCGTCGATTTGTTAGCCACATAATATACCTTTGTTTCCTGGCTTTCAAGGCTTAATTGGAGCAAATTTCGCCTGATCGTCTATTTTATCAAAGCGCTTGACGCATGAACTTGCAGGTGGTATACTCGGCCTCAGATGAGTTAAGTAACAAATACTAACAAGGAGAGAATAGCATGACATTCAAGGAAAGAAAGCTTGCCTTTGAGCAGCAGGCCAGGCCTGAGGAGAGCGCCCTGCTGCGCTTTGAGGGCGTGGAGGGCTACGATCTGTACAACTGCTCCATCCCCTTTACCAAGGATGGCCAGGGCTATGTCTATGGCCGGGTGGAAAAGCGTGAGGAGTGGGCGCGCAGCTGGGTCAGGCTGTTCAGACAGGTTGGCCCCGATCACTACCAGGTGCTGCCGCAGAGCATGATCTACCAGCTGGAGGATCCCTTCATCAGCCTGATACAGGGCGAGCTGGTGCTGGGCGGCACCCATGTGATGAAGACACCCACCAGCTACGGGCCGCTGTTTGGCTATTTCTACAGAGGGCTGGATCTGGAGGACATGCGCTACTTCGCCACCGGCCCCACCGATATGAAGGATATCCGCCTGGTGATGCTAAAGGACGGCGGCATCGGCGTCTTCTCCCGCCCGCGTGGCGAGGAGGTGCAAAAGCTGCACGGCTCAGAGTCGGTGGTGGGCTTTGCCCGCATCAACAGCCTGGATCAGCTGACCGCCCAGGTGATCGAGGAGGCGAAAATCATCGACAATATGTTCGCCCACCATGAGTGGGGTGGCTGCAACCAGTGCTATCTGCTGGACAGCGGCCTCATCGGCATCATCGGCCACAAGAGCTATCCGGACAAGACCGCCCAGGGCGAGGAGCTGTCGGTCTATACCAATGTGGCCTTTGTCTTTGACCCGGAGCATAACCGCGTGGTGCATGAAAAGATCATCGCCACCCGCGGCAGCTTCCCCCAGGCGGTGGCCAAGGTGCCCAAGCTGGTGGACTGCGCCTTCGCCTCCGGCATCCGGATGCGGGACGACGGCAAGGCCGACCTCTACTCCGGCCTGGGCGACACCCACCAGGGCCGCGTGGTGATCGACTATCCCTTCGAAGGCTTTGGCAAGTTGGTGGCGGGGAATATCGATCTGTAAAGATTAATGCATATCAATGGGCCGCGGCAATGCATGTCGCGGCCCATTGTGTTAGGCATGAGGGTGATGCGCAGCAGATACGGACAAGGGCGATGGACACAGCGATTGAGACCAACCGCGATCTATCGAACCGCTTTGCCCCGGACCCTGACATAGTCGGCATACCATTTGCCATCGCGGTGCAAATCGGGCTGAAGGCGCGTCACGGCCTCCTGGATGATCTGCTCTGTCAGCTCGCTGGGGAGGCCCTGGAAGGGCGTTTTGATGAACATTCTGATCCAGTCAGCCAAGCCGTTTTCACCTGTCAGTTCGGTCAATCGAGGAAAGAGCGTCATATACCTCACCTCAAAGCCCGCGCTCTCCAGACCTGTGGCGAACTGGGCGATCGTCGGAAAATAGAAGGGCATCTGATAGGACAGCTTCCTGTCACTAAAGCCCTTTTCCAGGGCCAGATGTATCAAGCGATTGTTTCCGTATCCGCCAAACTCGAACACAAACTGCCCACCCGCCTTGATCGAGGCAAAAACGCGGCTGAGCATCCGGGCGTGTTTTGCCTCCGGAATCCAATGAAAAACGGCGTTGGAGAAGATGGCATCGACGGGCTCATCCAGGCTTAGCCTGGTGGCGTCCTGATGAAGGAAGGCGATGGAGGGGTAGCTCGCTTTGGCAACAGAGAGCAGCTCTTCTGACATGTCCACGCCGACAGCCTGTACGCCAAGATCAGCGATCTTCTTGGTCAGGGCGCCGTTGCCGCAGCCCAAATCCAGCACGCGCATGTTTGGCCTGATGTCCAGCAGCTGGAGGACATCCTCGCCATACTGATGAACAAAGGCGAAGTTATTGGTGTATTGTTCTGCATCCCACTTCATAGGGTTTCCCTCCAGCCATGTCAATGGACAAATCTCTGCGTTAAGCGATTCAACAACCCTGATGCGCGGCGCATCCTGACATGAGCGTGTTTATCACATCAGCCTGATGGGCGCGTCCTCGCTGACAGCTATCAGCTGCCCGTGCTGCAGGGCGTAGAGATAGGCTTCTTTGACGGGCAGGCCGGTGATGTCGCGCAGGGCGCGCATGTACCAGCGCATCTGGTCGCGGTAGAGCAGTTCGATCTGCTGGATGTCGGCGCGGTCGGTCTTGTAGTCGATCAACACCCAGGCGCCGCCCTCCATAAAGCAGCAGTCCAGCACGCCTTGCAGTATCAGCCCCTCCTCCACCATCAGGGAGAAGGGCCACTCGCGCTGCAGGCGCTCGGCCTTCAGCATGCGCTGGCCCAGCGGGCTGTCAAGGAAGGCGCTGAGCTGGCGGGCGTTTACGGCCTGGCGTTCCTCATCGCTCAGCACGCCCTGGGCGCACATATCGTCCAGCCCCTGGCTGATGGCGGCCAGCAGCGCGTCGCCACGCAGATGATGAAGGGGCTCCAAGGGCAGGCTGCTCAGCGCCCGGTGGGTGGCGACGCCGCGGGCCACCGCGGTGCCGGGCGGCTCGCGCTGCAGGCTGGGCAGGGGCTTTAGGCGGCTCTCCAGCGCAAAGCGCTTGGTCTGCGCGGTCTCCTCGATTTCCTCGTCCAGGGCAAGCCCCGATATCAGCTGGGTGACGGACATCTTCAGCGGCAGGGGGCGCTGGGCGGGCAGCGGGGCCAGGTAGTCGCGGATTGCCTGGCTGGGCGCCTGGGTGGCCAGCGGTATGTCGCCGCGCTCGCCCTCCGGGCCCTCGTCCAGGCGCTGGGCGGCATGCAGGCGCAGCAGCCAGTGGCTGCCGTTGGGCGCCGTCCACTGACCCTCAGTACCGGGCTGCAGCAGCGGCCAGAGGCTTTGCCCCAGCCAGTCGAGCATGCTGCGCGCGCTGCGGGCGGCCCAATCGCCCTCGGGCAGGGCCCAGCGCCTGCGCTGGCTGTCCACATGCTTTGGCGAGGCCAGGAGTATCAGCCTATCGCGCGCGCGGGTCATGGCCACATAGAGCAGACGAGCCTCCTCGCTGCGCTGCTGGGCGTTTTTCTTTAGCTGGATGGCCTTGCCAGCAAAGGTCTGATAGGTCATGCGCCGGTCAGGGTCCACCTTGCGCAGCGCCAGGCCGCTGTCGTGATCCAAGTGCAGCAGCTCGCCCTGGCTGCCCAGCTTGAACTGCCTGGCCAGGTCGGGCAGGAAGACGATGGGGAACTCCAGGCCCTTTGACTTGTGCACCGTCATGATGCGCACCAGGTCTTCCCCCGCGCCCAAGGCGGCTGCCGCCTTGGTGCTGTCCTGCTGGCGAGCCTCGCTGACGCGGGAGAGGAAGCCGTGCAGTGTCTGGGGCAGGGGGTCGGGTGCCGCGCGCTCGCACAGCAGGCGCAGGTTGGCGCGGCGCAGCTCGCCGCGGTATTTGAGGCCGGCGCGGGTGTAAAGGCCGCTATCGCGTATCAGCTGGCGCAGGAAGGCCTCCAGCGGCATCTGCTGGCAGCGGAAGCGCCAGAGGTCGAGCTGGTCAAGCACCGCCTGCGCGCGGGGGTCGCTGTCACGGCGGGCGTAGAATATCTCGTGAAAGGGCAGGTCGCGGGCGCCCTGCCCGCGGATGTCTGCAAAATCCTGGCTGGTATAGCCAAAGGTGGGGCTGCCAAGCACGGCCAGCAGCGGCTCATCCTGCAGGGGATTGTCCAGCACATGCAGAAGGTTCAGCGCGTCCTGCACCTCGATCA
>CAKTTM010000112.1 GCA_934615145.1 uncultured Clostridia bacterium
AAGCCAGCGGCTTGCAGGCCCTCCACCACCTTATCCAGCGTCCGGCCAAAATCTTCTGAGCTGGTCAGAACATAGGACAGATTCAGCTCAGGTCTCTGATGCCTTACCGCATGGGGTTGACGCAGCACCCGCCCCAATACCTGTTCCACATCCACTTGAGATGTTCTATTGGCAAGCGTGGCCAGAATATAGGCAAAGGGACAATCCCAGCCCTCTTTGAGGGCATTGACGGTGATAATATAGCGAATGGGGCAACCGGGGCTCAGCAAATCGGTATCACCCAGTTCATTGATGCTACTTGTCTTGATGGCAATCTCTTCCGCCGGAATGCCCAACTTGAGCAACTTGTCTTTGAGCTTGTCAAAGGTGGCGGCATCCTCTTTTCCCCGCTGCTGCGCCTGAAACAAAACAATCGGTCGGATATAAGGGCTTCCCTGCGTTTGTGCGTCCTGTGCTATCAACTCCAGCTGCCTGCGCAGGTCAATGGCGTCAGCCAATACCTCGTTGCGCTCTTTGCGGTTATAGACAATGACGGGCAGCTTGACCATGTGCTCGGCTTTGAGCGCCGCCGCCTCCACATAGCTGATGATATTACTGCGCTTTTGCGGTGTGGCGGTCAACTCCAGTACAAAGGCAGGGTTGAAGTTTTGCAGCATATCCACGCTCAGCTTGCTCTGAGCGTGATGACTCTCATCGACAATAACGATGGGGTTGAACTGGTTGATGATCTGGAACAGCGCCGTGTCATCCGCTCCATCAATGGGCTTGTCGGGCATGCGAAAGGCTTCGCGAAAAGGCAGCATGGCGCTGTTTTCCCGGTAGGCGCGTCGGCCTTCTGCGTTGGAGGTGCGGAAACTGTCATAGCTCAGTACCAGGATACTCAGTTGCTCACTGACAGTAACAGGGCTGAAGTTCTGCCCCATCATGGCCTCTTCCTTGCTGTAGACCGTCACTCTTCCGCCGAAGTCCGCATTGAGACGCTGGCGATAGGGGTGGTTTGGGTTCTTCAGCGCCAGCAGGGTCTGCCTGAGGATGCTGTCTGAGGGCACCAGCCACACCACCGCATTGATGCGCGGCTGGGGCAGGCTCTCCAGCAGCGGACGCAGGCTGTTGGCCGCCAAATAGGTTTTGCCGCCGCCTGTGGGCACCTTGAAGCAGACATGCGGCACGCAGGGCACATCCTCCTGATAGCTGCGCATGCCATGCTTGCCAAGCTGGATGCCTCGCTCCAGCCAGAAAGAAGCATAGGCCCGCTGGTAATCCCCCTCCAGTCTGATGAGGGTCAGATATCGCCGTAAATCGGCCAGGACCAGCCGCTGAAACTGCTTAAGCTCCATACAAATCTCCCTACAGCCTGGTGATGTCGCGTGGTATTTTACGGAAGGTGAGGCCGTGGCGGAGCATCTCGTCCTCGCCGAGGGCGCAGGTATCCGCATAGATGACATAACGCTGCGCCTCCTGCGTGAGCGTGTTCAGGTAGTCGAGCGTCAGCGCGGTCGCCTGTCCGGGCTTGTAATGAAAATAGTAGTCACAGCCCGCGTGATGGCCCAGAAAGTCGGGGTGCGCATCGGCCAGCGGTGGCTGAAAGGGAGCCCTGGTCTCTGTGAACCATACATAGGCCCGAATCTTGTCCAGCCCCACCGTTTCGTTAAGCAGGCCATCCTCATCTAGCAAAGGCTCGCCCAGCTCATAATAACTGAAACCGCCACCCGTGCCCGGCACCGCCTTGCTCCCCTCGCCATAGCCCCGGATGACGCGCTTGACACGCTCGGCGGTGATGCTGTCGGCATAGTCCATCATTTCTATCATGATGAAGCGGCGATTGCCATTGTCCTGTTTATTGAGGTTCAGTACAGCATGGGCGGTGGTACCGGAGCCTGCGAAGGAGTCGAGGATTATATCATTGGGCTCCGTAATCCAACTCACAATGCGGTTAAGCAATAGCGTGCTTTTCTCAGTCTCGAAATCCGTGTATGTACCTGATAGGAGAAGATCCATCCAGTTATCACTCAGTAATTTCGAAGATTGTGGAGGTACGTAGTACTGAATGGATCCGACTTCGTTCTTTCTCAAAAAATCCAGTTTCTCATTGGTTGAACCAAGATGGTATAAATAGTAGTCGTCTAGGCCTAGTTTGTCTGATGCATCGAGGAGATACTCTTCATAGTTACGGATTGCCCTACGGGCTCGTGATTGCTCCCATCTCCATTGTCCTGATGCAGGAGTTTCACCAAAGAGTTCATATCTCATCGTAGGTCTGTTGGTTCCCCTCCAGAAGGTATCCCACTTGCCATTCTTTTCAGCTTCAAGAACCCCGGATAGCTTGTGAAGCTTTGTTGAAGTGGCTTTGGAGTACATGAAGATATACTCATGTCCTAAGGAGAGTGCTTGAACCTTGGGGAACTGGGCTTGTACATTCTTTATGCCACGCCTAACAGCAATGCAATTTCTGAAGTTTGTTTCACCCCAGATCTCATCCATCAGGAGCTTTAATCGAGCGAACTCGAATACATCTATGCTGACAAAAATGAAGCCTTCTTCAGCCAACAAGCGGTGCAATAACCGCAACCTTGGATACATCATGCACAGCCATTTGTCATGGCGGGAGAGGTCTTCTCCCTCCTTGCCCACCACCTCGCCCAGCCACTTGCGGATGCGTGGGTCATTGACATTATCATTATAGACCCAGCCCTCATTGCCTGTGTTATAGGGCGGGTCGATGTAGATGCACTTGACGCGGCCCTCGTATTCGGGCATCAGGGCTTTGAGCGCCTCCAGGTTATCGCCATGGATAATCATGTTGCCGCTGTGCTGCTCACCCTGATGCGTGCCTTGCTCATCATAGCTGTATACATGCGATAGCACCCGATAGGGCACCTGCTGATGATGGTTGATGACCTTGTCTTTGCCAATCCATTGAAGCGTGGGCATCTGTTACTCCGTCCAATATGCTTTTCAGGCGTGATACGCACTGTCAGCCCAGTGTACCATGAAATCGTAGGATGGTGAAAGCCGCCGCCTCATTTGTAAATTGTGCCCCCGCTGACCGGCCCCTCCTCCCGCCCAAGGCCTATCTGTTGTACAATGGCAAGAGGGCATACATAGAAAGGAGGGGCGGCATGCAGGCGGACGACCAGCGCGAGGGCTTTATCACGCAGCTGTACGAGAACAGCTATGACATGCTGGAGAAGATGTGCTACCGCCACCTGCACTATAATGCCCAGTTTGCCGACCTCATCAGCGACTGCGTGCAGGAGACCTTCATGGCCGCCCACCGGCATTATGCCAGCCTGCGCGATCATCCCAACCCCGAGGGCTGGCTGGTCAAGACCTGCCAGAATCGGCTCAAGGACGGCCTGAGGCGGGAGAAGAGCCGCGGCCAGCACCGCGCCTACTCCATGGACGCCACGCAGGAGCCGACGCTGGCAGACGCCCTCAGCGCCATTGACGCCTGGGAGAGCCGCCAGCACAGCGAGGAGACCCTGCAGCAGCTGACCAGCCTGCTGACCCAGCGCGAGCAGCGGGTGATGGAGGGCTATTTCAAGGAATCGCTGCCCATGGGCGAGGTGGCAAGGCAAGAGCAGACCACCGTGGGCGCGGTCAAGAGCCTGATCCACCGCATCCGCCAGAAGGCCAGGGGCCTCAAAGACGATGACAGTTCCTGATACCAATCTCACTGTTACATATCAGGGCGCAACCTTTTTGATTTTCACGCACTATATGAGGTAAGGAGGGGATGCAGATGAGAGCCACGCCGCCAGATGACAAGCTGCAGGCGATCAGGCAGCAGCTGATCGACGGCCGCATCAGCCCGGACACACTGTCCAGGCGGCTTTCGCGCATCCTGGAGGACGAGCTGGCCCGCGGGCACAAGCTGATGGATACCCAGCTCATCCGCGCCTGTGAGGAGCTGCTGTGGGAGCTGGAGTCCAAGGCCAGACAGCTGCACAGCCGCAAGGTGGGCGGCCGCAGGCGGCTCAAAGAGGGCATGGCCGGCCAGACCAGGCGGGCGCCCAACTGGGGCCAGCTGCGCCTGGCCGCGGTGGCGCTGAGCCTGGTGCTGATCGTGGGCGGCAGCTTTGTCTACCGCATGCGCCAGCCCAAGCACCAGCAGCTCAAGTCCGACGGCTTTGCCCAGGGCACGCCGCTGCCCATCCAGGAGACGGTGGCCATCACCTTGGCGCCCTCCCAGGGGCCGACCATGGCGCCCACCGAGGCACCCACGCCCAGCCCCAGCCCAGAGCCCGAGATCACGCCAAGCCCCGTGCCCACGATGAATCCCGCCACCCCCACGCCCATCCCCGGCCCCAAGTACCTGACACTGGGCGCCCTGGGCGCGCCGGACAGGTGGACGCAAAGCTATACGGTGCAGGGGCGCGAGATCGTGGTGGATGTGCCCGTCATCGTGCCCGCGGTCAGCGAGGTGCCAGTGCTGACCGTCAACTGGATCAAGCCCGACCAGAGCGGCCTGCGCCAGGCGCTGCAGGACATCGACGGCCAGCGGATGACCCTCAGCGGCCACGAATATGACCGCACGCAGTACCTGCGCGTCTTCCCCGATGACAGCAGGCGCAGCTATGTCGAGGGCCCGAGCGGCGCCGGCGCCTATGGCAATGTGCCCTGGCGGATGGATGAACCGGCGGAGAATAATCCCTTCACCGCCGACCAGCCTTTGAAGCTGCTGCGCGAGCTGGCGAGCAAGGCAGGCTATCCGGGCGAGCAGATCGTGCTGGACAATCAGGCCGGCAGCGGCCCCTTCTACCAGACACGCAACGAGCGCGGCAATCAGCCTCGCGACCCGATGGATGCCTACCCGCGCATCGACTTCACCCGCCCGCTGGAGAGCCACAGCAAAGGATACTATCGCCTCAGCGCAGCCCAGATGCTGGGCGGCCTCAAGCTCTTTCCCGGCGGCTACTACTACGGCTACTTAAATGAGCCGGGCGATGTGCGCCCAATCTTTGAGGCCCAGATCGTTGACCGCGATGACTTTGACATGAGCCTGCGCGGCGTCACCCAGACCGGTGTGCGCGAGCGCGATCTGCCGCTGGCCGGCTTTGACAGGGTCAAGGCCAGCATCGAGCAGCGCATCGAGCAGGGCCTGGTGATCGAACTGCACAGCGTGGAGCTGGGCTATATGCTCTACTACGCCCAGTATCCCCAGGCCGATCAGACCGAGGACGCGCCGCTGCTGGCGGTGCCCGTCTGGCGGGTGCAGGGCCTGTTCCTGAGCCATCCGGGCGATATCTACCCGCGCGTGATGAATAATGACCTGATCATGAGCCGCACGGGCAGCAGGGCCGACAGCAGCATCGAGTGGCGCTTCAACGCCCAGACCGGCGAATACATGGACCGCAACCCGCAGCGCCCCATGAAGTCCAACCCCGCCATCCTCACCTGGCAGCAGCTGCAGGACAGCGAGGAAGATATCACCCTGCTGGACAGATAGCTCACCAGACCGACCGACACAGCCTCCATAACCCCCAGAACTGAAAGGAGAAAACGATGAAGCGTTTTCATGCCCTCTGGCTTTGCCTATGCCTTCTATTGCCCCTGATGGCCGCTGGCCTGGCGCCCGCCACGCAGGACGGCATGATCAGCCTGCCTGACAATGAGTACATACAGTCCGCCGCGATGCACGAGGGCGCCCTCTATCTGGCGGCCAGCCAGGGCATCTACCGCTGGGCGCCTGGGGAGGCCAGCCCCAGCAAGGCCTTTGATCTAAGCGAGCACGGCCCCCTGCTGTGGCAAAACCAGGCGCCGCAGGAGGCAGAGCAGCTGGCGCTGTGGCAGACGGCGGTGCGCTGGGTGGTCAGCGATGGCAAAGCGCTGCTGGCGATGCAGCCCTATACCCTGCAGGTCTTTGAGCTGGCGGAGGGCAAGCTCAGCCCAGCCTACCAGCTGCCGCTGGATGCGCTGCTCTATGATGACCAGCCGCCGGAGATCAGGCAAATAGCCTTTCAAGAGGGCAAGCTGTGGCTGCTGCTGGGCAGCGACTATGGCGGGGAGGGCGCCTTCAGTGGGCTTGTCAGCTATGACCCGGCCACCCAGGCGCTGAGCAAACTTGATTTGGGGCTGGTGCAGAGCATTACATCCGGGCCCAAGGGCCAATTGCTGCTGTGGCTTAGGCCAGAGGAC
>CAKTTM010000113.1 GCA_934615145.1 uncultured Clostridia bacterium
TCATTGTAGCGGAGTCCCAGTGGCTTGCCCATTGTCTTGGGCTTTTTACAAGTTGCGAACGTTAGTGTACTCTATCGGTGAAGTGCTGCAGACCCGTTCCCTCCCTGTGCTGCCCCTGCCCCAGGGGCCCATCGCCATCCATACCGGCTACGGCAGCCAGGCTGGCCAGCACAGCCTGCCCCGTGCCATCCCCCTTGACCTTTCCCGTGACGGAGGGATCTTCATCCCCCTGTACGACCAGTACGGCGTGACAGTGGGCAGCCTCGTGGTGACACTGCAGGACGGCCAGCTGCTCATCACCCGGGAGGTCGACCCGCTGCTGCGCCCGGAGGCCATGGTACTGGTGCTTCACCCGCTTCATATCCAGCCAAGCCCCGATACCCTGGCGAAGTATACCATCCCGATGGATCAGCCCATCGACATCCATACGATCCTGGATGGGGAGAAGGGCTTGACGCTGATGCTGTCCCTGGGCAGCCTATCCGCCGCCCCAACAGCCAGCAGTTCCCCGCGCGCTACCCGCAGCCTGACCACCACGGGGCAACAGCCGAAGGCCACAATCGTCCCCGCTCCCCTTAATGTAGGGGATCTTTTCCTGACGCCAGACCAGACCCGGCTATTTGAAGCCAACATCGCTTTTTCACTGGATGTGCCCGTCAGGGATGTGATGCTCAAGCGCAGCCTGGGCACACTGCACCAAAGCGCCGCCCCGATGCCGAGTCCTACGCCGCAACCATCTTCCTCAAGCCTTATGATGGATCTAAGGCCACTCGAGCCGGACGCCCTGGATGACATGCTCAAATCCTTGGAGGATAATTTACGTATCGCCAGGGAAAATCCGCCCCAATATGTTGCCGAGGACTTCTTGAGGCTGCAACAGCAAACAGCCGATTGGTCCCGGATGATCCAATCATCAGCACAGCACAGCAGAAAGTCGCTGACGCCATCAAGAGGGTCATCCAGAAAAGCTAGGCGGGTAGGTTAGCCTGCTGCAGTGCTTCTGGCTGCGCAGCACGGGCACTCAAAATGTTCTGATCAAAGCGCTACACCCCCTGTGCGTCAAAGGGTGCGCAGGGGGTAGCCTTTTCGTCAAGACCTCGCGCCCTACGGGTACATTCCTAGTGATCGAATCTCCCCCTGGACATCAAGGAGGACAGCCATGTCACTTAGCCTCACCAAACAGCGCTTTGTAGCGCTGCTCCTGCTCATCACTCTGTTTGCCCAAGGCGCCATGGCCCAGTCCCTGCCGCCAGCAGAGACGCGACCAGCCAATACCCGCTACCAACCAGCCTTTGAGGGTCAGACCCGCGCGCCGGGGATCCGAACGCAGCAGCCCTATGAGGTGAACATTCTAAGCCAAGACCTGGACTCCCCCTGGGAGGTGACCGCGCTGCCTGACGGGCGGCTGATCATCACCGAAAAGAGAGGTACACTGCGACTCTTTGACCTGGGCACTGGGCTGTCCGCGCCGATTGCCGGCATCACCGGCGTGGCGGATGCCGGTCAGGGCGGCCTGCTGGACATCGCGCCGGCGCCTGATTTTATGACCAGCCGCCTAATCTATGTCAGCCTGGCCCTGTCTGTGGAGGGCGGCTCGCTGACGGCGCTGGGGCGCGGCAGACTGAGCGCGGACGAGACCAGGGTGGAAGACTTTCAGATACTCTGGCAGGGCGGCCCTGCCTTTGCCGGCAGCGGCCACTTTGGCAGCCGCATCGCCATCGACAGCGAGGGCTATGTGTTTGTCTCCACTGGGGATAGGCAGAGCATGGAGACCCGCCGCCAGGTGCAGGCGCTGTCCAATGCCTATGGCAAGATCGTGCGCCTCGACCAGGACGGCCAGCCCGCGGAGGGCAACCCCTTTGCGCGGACAGACGGCGCCCTGCCTGAGATTTGGTCGCTGGGGCATCGCAATGTGCAGGGCCTGGCCATCCATCCGATCAGCCAGGCGCTCTGGGCCTCTGAGATGGGGCCGCGCGGGGGCGATGAGCTCAACCTGATCAAGCCCGGCACCAACTACGGCTGGCCAGACATCGGCTACGGCATCGAGTACTCCGGCGCGCCGGTAGGCCAGGGCCTGACGCAGCAGGAGGGCATGGCGCAGCCCGTCTACTACTGGGATCCGGTGCTGGCCGCCAGCGGCATGGCCTTCTATACGGGGAAAGCGATGCGCGAATGGCAGCACAATCTCTTCATCGGCGGGCTGGCGGGCAGCCATATCAGCCGCCTGGTGCTGGAGGGTGAGCGCGTGACACATGAAGAGCGCCTGCTGGCAGATGAAGGCCAGCGCTTCCGCGATGTAGCCGATGGGCCAGACGGCGCGCTCTACGCCGTGACCGATCAGGGCAGGCTGTACCGGATTGGGGCCGCGGCGGAGAACTGACAAGCAAGTACATGAATCATACAAGACCCGGTATCAACCAAGGGGCAAAGGCCATCGCGAATTGTGGCATGTCAGTTCGTGATGGCCTTTTGAGTGGTTTTCTCCACGCTGTCGGCCTCTGCTAGGCCAAAAACCTCCCATATCCCGCCTTGCCCCTGGGGGCATGCTTTGCTATAATCAACTTGTTAATCGTTCTTGGGTGAAAAGTTGCATAGACGGATCAGGAGGGTTTGGCATGTCTAAATACTTTGGCACGGATGGATTTCGGGGAGAGGCGAATGTTGGGCTGACGGCGGAGCACGCGATGAAGATCGGGCGCTTCCTGGGGCACCATTATGGGCAGGACCACCGGCCCAAGATCGTCATTGGCAAGGACACCAGGCTGTCGAGCTATATGCTGGAAAACGCGCTGGCGGCGGGGCTGACGGCCTCGGGCGCCGATGCCTTCCTGCTGCATGTGACCACCACGCCCTCGGTGAGCTATGTGGTGCGCACTGAGGATTTTGACTGCGGCATCATGATATCGGCCTCGCACAACCCCTATCACGACAACGGCATCAAGCTGGTCAACGCTCAGGGCGAAAAGATGCCGGAATCCGTACTGACGCTGATCGAGAGCTATCTGGATGGTGAGGGGCCGGAGCTGCCCTACGCCACGCGGGGCGAGATCGGCAGAACCGTTGACTACTTTGCCGGGCGCAACCGCTATATCGGCTACCTGATGAGCCTGGCGCGCAACAGCTACAAGGGCATCAAGGTGGGCTTGGACTGCGCCAATGGCTCCACCTGGATGATCGCCAAGTCGGTCTTTGACGCGCTGGGCGCCCAGACCTTTGTGATCAACAACAACCCCAATGGCCTCAACATCAACCTGGACAGCGGCTCCACCCACATGCAGTACCTGCAGCAGCATGTCAAGGACAATCATCTGGATGTGGGCTTTGCCTTTGACGGCGACGCCGATCGCTGCCTGGCGGTTGATGAGAACGGCAATGTGATCAACGGTGACCAGATCGTCTATATCTACGGCCGCCACATGAAGGAGAAAGGCAACCTGCTGGACAACACGGTGGTGACCACCATCATGAGCAACTTTGGCCTGTACAAGGCGCTGGACGAGATCGGCATAGAGTACAAGAAGACCGATGTGGGGGACAAGTATGTCACCCAGTGCATGCGCGAGCACGGGCACCTGCTGGGCGGCGAGCAGAGCGGGCATGTGATCTTTGCCAAGTATGCCAACACCGGTGACGGCGTGCTGACCGCCATCAAGGTGATGCAGGCCATGATCGACCGCGATCAGCCGCTGTCCAAGCTGGCAGAGCCCGTGGCCATGTACCCGCAGGTGCTCAAGAACCTGCGCGTGGCGGACAAGGACGCGGCGCTGAATGATGGGCGCGTGCAGGCCGCCGTGGCCGCCGCCGAGCAGCGCCTGGGCCAGGAAGGCAGGGTGCTGCTGCGCAAGTCGGGCACCGAGCCCGTGCTGCGCGTGATGGCAGAGGCCACCACGCAGGAATTGGCCGAGCGCTGTGTGGACGACATCATTGCCGCCATGCACGAGGCCGGCCACGCCTGACAGGAGGGAATATCATGGTAGACATCGCGTCCTTGCTGGACCTTCAGCACAGCATCGCGGCGGCCCTCTTTGAGGGCAAGACCTATCCCTGGGAGGTGCTGGGGGAGCTGAGCGATTTCATCCTGCGCCTGGGCGCCAGGCTGCCGGCGGATCAGTTTGACCACCCGGCGCCGGACATCTGGATCGCGAGGGACGCCAGCGTGGCCGCCAGCGCCTCGCTGACGGGGCCGCTAATCATTGACCGCGGGGCCGAGATACGCCACTGCGCCTTTATCCGGGGGTCTGTTATCGTGGGCAAGGGCAGCGTGGTGGGCAACTCAACCGAGCTTAAGAACGCGCTGCTCTTTGACGCGGTGCAGGTGCCGCACTACAACTACATCGGCGACTCGGTGCTGGGCCATCACGCGCACTTTGGCGCGGGCAGCATCACCAGCAATGTCAAGGGCGACAAGAGCCAGGTGCAGATCAAGGCAGGGGGACAGGTTTTCGCCACCGGGCGCAAGAAAGTGGGCGCCATTGTGGGCGACTTTGGCGAAATCGGTTGCAACGCGGTGCTCAATCCGGGTACAATCATTGGGCGGGAGGCCACGGTCTACCCGCTGTGTTCGGTTCGCGGCCTGGTGCCCGCCGGATGTATCTATAAAGGCGAGGGGCGCTGTGTCCCGCGCGAAGAAAGGCCCAGGTGATTTTTTATTTCGGACTTGGTATTCAAACCCATCGAACTGTCTGACCGTGACTGGATGACAGCCTGCCTGAAGGCAGGCCACCGCGGTTCCCTGGAGTACAGCTTTACCTCCAACTTCCTCTGGCGCGAGGTCTACAAGCTGCATGTGGCGCGCTATGGCGACTACGTCATCGTGATGTCTGACCCGGATGACCCCAGCTTTATCTTTCCCCTGGGCGCCGGCCCCCTGCTGCCTGTGCTGCAGGCGCTGATGGCCTACACCAAGGCGCGCGGCATTCCGCTCAACTTCAACACCCTGCTGGAGGAGGACAAGGCGCGCCTGGAGGCGCTGTTCCCCGGCCAGTTTGAGGTCAAAGAGATACGCAATGCCTTTGACTACATCTATGAGACCCAGCGCCTGGCCAATCTGCCCGGCAAAAAGCTGTCCAGCAAGCGCAACAACATCAACAAGTTCATGATGGAAAACCGCGACTGGTCCTTTGAGGCCATCACGCGGGACAATATCGACGACGCGCGGGCGATGAGCCTGGAGTGGTGCAAGCGCGCGGGTTGCACGGACAACCCCAGCCTGTTTGAGGAGAGCTGCGCCGTAGAGCAGGCCTTCCTGCACTTCTTCGACCTGGGGCTGGAGGGCGGCCTGCTGCGCATCGCGGGCAAGGCGGTGGCCTTTTCCATGGGCGATGCGCTCAATGAGGATGTCTACCTGACCCACATCGAGAAGGCCTTTGACGAGATACCGGGCGTCTACCAGATGATCAACCAGCAGTTTGTGCAGCGCTTTGCCATGGACTACAAGTTCGTCAACCGCGAGGATGACACGGGCGATGAGGGCCTGCGCCGGGCCAAGATGAGCTATGACCCGGTCTACCTGGTGGCCAAGTATACCGCCCGCCAGATTGGCTAAGGCCGTGATACGCTTTGCCCAGGCGGCCGATATCCCCCAGCTCAAGGCGCTGTGGATGGAGGCCTTCCACGACAGCCAGCAGGCGACCGACTTCTTCTTTGAGCGGCGCCTGCGGCTGGACTGCCTGCTGATCGAGGCGCAGGGCGATCAGCCCTGCGCCATGCTCACCATGCTGCCCATCGAGCTCGTGACCGGCGGTCAGGCCCTGCCTGCCCGCTATTTCTTTGCCATTGCCACCTATGAGCGCTTTCAGGGCCAGGGTCTGAGCACCCGGCTGATGCTGGAGGCTGAGCGCATCAGCAGCCAGCGGGGCGAGTATGCCGCAGTGCTGGTGCCGGCCAGCCAGAGCCTGTTTCAGTTCTATGGCAAGCGGGGCTATCAGACCGCCTTTGGCTATGATCTGCTGCGCCTGCAGGGCGACCAGTTGCCGCCCTGCCCGCCGGACGCGCGGCTGCTGCCCCTGGAGGCCGCGGACATGCTGCGCCTGCGCGAGCAGGCCTTTGCAGGCAGCCGGCTCTGGCTGCGCTGGGACGAGGCGGCGCTTGACTTTGTGCGGCAGGCGGC
>CAKTTM010000114.1 GCA_934615145.1 uncultured Clostridia bacterium
CCTGTGGGATGACCAGGGTCGCCTGATTGCCCTCTGGGACGGCCTCCTGTCCATACTTGATACGGCCGGTCAAAGAGCTGGCATAGCGCATGTTAGCACTGACTAAGGTATAGGGTTCCTGGCCCCCAGTGACTTGGGCGGTCAGCAAGACACTATCCCCTGGCCCTGCTTCCGGCTTGTCTACGCTGACCTCACCGGACATGGGGTTGGGATCGAGAATATCGATGGTATGGCTGGAAGCCCTGTTGAAGTTTCCCAGAGCATCTGTCACATCGATCCTAAGCTGCGCCTGAGTCGTATAGGCTACTTCGCTCATCAGAAACTGATCCTCATGTGTTCTGTCTGTGTACTCCTCCGTCTTGCCTGTCGACCCGCTGTCAATCAGTAAATCGACGGACACCTGGAAAGGCGCCCTGCCACCGGAAATGGTCCACTGATAAGGGATAAATGGTTCATTGCCAAATGTCATCTGCGTGACGGGCGTGCTTATCTCCACACTCAGATTGCTCTCGTAGTCGGCAAAAGGCAGCGCCCGCCAGGGCAGTGCGTCAGGATTAGCCACACGCCCTTTGCTGTCCTTTACCGCCACAACCACGCTGCCATCGCCCGCCCGAGATGGCGTGAAGCGCTCAGGGCTGACAGCAGTGCCTTCGGTGTCCTTCAAGTTTTCTCCGCCGATCAACCAGTGGGTGAAGAACCGGTATGGCGGCTCGCCGCCCTGCGCTGTCCAGCTCAATTCAAAGAACTGATCCGTTTCCAGATAGATCTGATCTGTGTTAAGCTGGGCCTCCAATCTCAGCGAAGGAACGACCGGAGCGCCTTTGATGTTAAACGCAACCGTCTTTTCATTATAGCGTTTCCCATCAAAAACACCCACCCTGAGCTCACCACTCTGGCCATAAGTCGGCACAAAGGTCTCGCTAGTTTGGGTTGTTCTTCTGTTCTCTTGCGGAATCATCCACGCATCATTTTCGACAACATACCATATCAGCTCATAGCTATACTCCCCCGTCCCGCCACTGGCCTGCCAACTGCCTGTGATGCTCTCACCCAGGTCAACGGCCACCGTCTCCTTATCAAGGGTCACCACCAGATCCAGCTCCGCCGCCTGCGCGCCCGAAACAACAGGCATCATCAGCGCCAAGGCCAGAATGAGCACCATTAGCTTCCCGTATCCACGCATGGTCATACGCTCCTTTGGCAAGATATTTCACTATCCAAACAAGATTTGTTCCGAGCTGATGATAACACGAAGCCTCTTCCCTGTCCACGAGAAAACACGCCTCTGATGAACTGCCCCCCCCCCAATGTTGGTCTTCGTCCAACTTGGGGGGTGCAGTTCATCAGCCGGGCGGCGCTATTAGATCTTGTATTTGCCCTACTTCTGCTCCAAATACACCAGCCTATAGGTCTCATTGAGCGTCTGGATGAAGCCGGCCTGATCCAGCTGGCCGGCCATGTAGCGGGCGCACAGCGAGCGCAGCTGTTGGAAGACCGGGCCGTCGTTGTTGTACTGCTGCTCGATGTAGGGGCTGCGGGAGAAGCTGCGTATCTGATCGGCCCAGCCGCGGTACTGGGCGATGGAGCCGGGGGAGACCAGCCACTTGTTCTTGTCGGGCTCCTCCGTCAGGGCTTTGGCGTGAGCCAGCTGCCAGGCCTGGTAGTTCTTTTCCGCCTCGCCCTGGGCCGCGTCGTAGGCGGCCTGTAGGCTGGCCAGATTGTCCTGGGCTTCCTGTACCTTCTGCTCATAGTCGTCCTGGATGATGGGCTCATTGTCGCTGGGGTCCATCATGATGTGGAACTTGGGCTCGGTCTCACGCTGGACGCCATAGCGCAGGAAGTCCAGCGCCAGCTCGCGGTTCTGGGAGGCGGGGTTTAGGACAAAGGCCTCCATCAGCACGCGGTAGATGGGCTTTTCACCCTTGACGAAGGTGAAGGGCTTGAGGCGCTCCAGGCGGTTGACCTGGGGCTCATCGGTGCGCTCGTCGTTATACAGCGTGGCATTGACACCGGACATGCTGGGGAAGTAGATGCTGGGCGGCAGCACCCCGTCCTCGGCGTCGTCGATGCGCATCTCCATGCTCTGCCCCTGACTGAGGCGCAGATCGCGCGCCTTCATCAGCAGGTCCAGCGTTTCCTTGAGCTCCGGCCGGTCGAAGGTCAGGGCCTCGCCTGGCCGCTCATAGGTCTGTATGTAGCTGTCCATGATGTTGCCAAGCAGGCCCTCATAGGTCATCCAATCCTGGAAATTGTATTCGGGCTTGGCGGGCGACTGCTGTTCAAATTGATACAGCTGCGCCAGATACTCCTGCCAGGTCTCCGGGTAGGGCTGGCCTTTGAAGAAGACATCGTAATGCTCGGGCGACACGGCGCCATGCGATATCTGGATGCCGGCGGGCACGGCCACCAGGCGGCCCTCCTGATCCTTCAATGCCTCCTGCACGAAGGGGTACATCCGCTCCACCGCCTCGCTGATGACAGGGTCATCGCCGATGTCGGCGGCATAGCCCTTGTCCTTGAAGGCGCTGAAATCGCTCTGCACCGGCAGCTGATAGATGTCCACCGGCTCGGTCTGCCCCTGCATATCGGTGACCACCTCGGCCGCGCTCATGCGCCCCTCGCTCAAGAGTACTTTGGCATCGGGGTGATCCTTCAAGTAGGCGCGGTAGATGGGGTTGCCCATCGCAAAGTCCAGGTGCATCTTCAAGTAGCCCTCGGCGCCGCCGGGCTTGACTGCTATCAGCCACAGGCCCTCCTGCTGCGCGCCATAGCGGCCGTCGCTCATCACCAGGCCGGGCAGCTCGCTGCGGCCGCGGCCTATCTGCATGATGCTGCCCGCGGCAAAGGGGCCGCCCTGCTGCGACAGGTAGACGCGGCTGCCGTCGTTGTAGTAGATGATGTCGCGCGCCTGGTCATAGGCCAGGCCGGCCAATATATCGCCGCTGCGGTAGACGGGCATCTCAATGCTCACATCCGCGCGCTTGCCCGTCGCCACATCGATGCTGCGCAGCTGATACTGGTAGCCGTTTTCAACAGGCCGCAGGCCAAGCGCCAGCGCCTGCCCCGGCTTGTAGGCCACCAGGCCCTGGCCCAGGCCGGTGTCCACGCTCTGGGCCTTGCCCGTCTTCAAGTCCACGCTCAGCAGCGCGTAGTCAAACTGTATCATGCCCGACATATCGCTGACATTGTAGCCCACGCACAGCCTATCGCCCTGCTGGAAGATATTGCAGCGCTCCTCCGGCCAGCCGCCTTCGTTCAAATTCTTGAGCCACTTGCTCAGGTCCAGCTCAACCTCCTGCCAAGTGACCCCCTCCGGGCTGATCTCGCCCACCCTGCGGGTATGGCGGTTCAGGCCAAAGAGCTTGTCCTGCCAGCTGAAGATGTCGTGTATCTGCTGATCCCACAGCGCCTTTTGCGCGCCGGTCAGCTGGTCATAGCGCCCGCCTTCGCCCAGGGGCTCGGGCTTGCGCCACTGGTAGTAGATCTCTGGCGCCTCATCCCCCGGCGTCCAGCGGAGGATGGCGTCCTCCCCCGGATAGAGCGCGTAGACGCTCTGGCCCAGCGGCAGCATCTGGCCGGCAAACCGCCAGCTATGCTCCCCCGTCCGGGGCCAATCCGCAGGGATACTCTCCGGCGTCAAGGCCTTCTCCACCTGCGCCAGCGTGGGGAGCAAAAGCGTCAGGATGAGCAGGAAAATGAGGGTGGTGGTGGTGCGTTTCATGATAACCTCCAATCGATTCAAATGAGGGATTAGGAATGAGGAATTGATTTGTCTGTGTCGGGCATGAGGGATTGTCAGGATATGGATCATGGAACACGGAACAAGCAACTTGTGCGCCGGCCGATACGGCCAACCCCGTCATTCCTCATCCCTCATTCCTCATTCCTCATCCCCAACTACTGGTCTTCCAGCGCCATCATGTTCAATATCCTGTCGGCCTCGGCGATGAAGCCTTCGCTGTCAATGGCGCCGCCAATGAACTGTCGGTACAGCCGGAAGAAGCTCTGATCCTCCAGGTTGTGGATGTCGTACATCAAAGAGGGCAACTCGGCCCGCAGGTAGGGCAGCACATCGCGCTGGTATACCGCCACCTCCGGCAGGGTGGCGACGAACCTCTCTTCCGCCATCAACTCGATCTGCCTGTTGGTGTCTGCGAGCTGCTCGCTTAGCCTGGTTTTCTCGGCGCCTGTGGCCTTATCCATCTGTGCCGCGAAATACTGGGCGTTTTGCTGCGCGGTGGCCATGTTTTCCAGATAGTTGTCAGAGATCACAGGCTGATAGTCCTGAAACAGCACTGGGGCGTTAGACTGCGCCCAGTCCGCCTCGCAGAGGGCGGCGGCCACCCTGGCCGCGGCATTGAAGTCCGCAGCGCCCCGCAATACCAGGGCAGCGCTGCCAGTGTAGGGATAGATCCTGTCCGTATCAGGCATCAGCGCCATGCTGATGGGCTCAAAGTCTGCGTTCCTCCATACGCGCGAACTGCGCTTGCGCCCCAGATCGCGCAGGTCATAGGATTGGTCGATGACAGCCCTGCGCTGCTGGGCATCCCACTGGCGCAAGCTGCTCAGATAGGCATCATCCAGTTGAGCCAGCTTGTTTAGCATCTCCCTGAACAGTGGCGTATCAAAGCGCAGGGGCAGGCCGCGCAGCTGGTGCTGTGTGATGTACAGGCCCATCACCTCGATCAGCAGCTCCTGTTTGTCCAGCGCAAAGGTCGGCAGCACCCCTGCCTCCAGCGCCTGGGGCCGCTCCCGCCAGGAGGCAATGAAGTCCAGATAGGCCAGAATGTCAGTGGGCAGCTCGTCTGGCCGCATACCGATCATGTCCAGCGTGGCCTGTTGGTAGCTATAGCAAGGCATGCTGATACCGCTGGGCAGCCCATAGACCACGCCGTCCTGCGTCAGTGGCGTCAGGAAGATCGGATAGAGGCGCCTCAATACCCTGGCGGTTTCCGGGTGCTGTCCAAGGTCAGCCAGATAGCCCTTGGCCATCAGCTTGTGCAGCTGGGTGTTATTCAGGCTCAGCACCGCCACATCATAGGGAAAGCTGTTGGTAATCACGGCCTGCGCCAGTTCCAGCGCGGTCAGATATTGCTCCGGGGCCTGTATGCGGATATCCGGCAGCATGGCGCGCACCCGGTTGAGCAGAAAGCTGTTATTGCCCAGGCCATAAACCCGCACCACCGCCTGCGCGCCCTGAGGCGCGCTCAAGCTCCGGATGACCAGTCCCTCCGGCAGCAAGGCCACCATGTGACCACTGAGCAGCAGGGGATTGCGATGCAGAAAGGCCGCCGGCAGATAGCCCAAGGCAAGAGGCTTGCCAAGGCCGGGATGGGCATAGATGCTGCCGCCGGCTACATAGTAGGCTGTGTGGCTAGCGGCGTCATAGCAAAGCCCGTCCGCGCCTGTGCCCTCAGTGGCCTGTATGAGCACGCTGGCCTTATCCGTCTGCGGGTCAAAGGCCGCTATCGCTGCCCTGGCGCCATCCGCGCCTTGCAGCAGCACCAGCAATTGACCGTCCTGATAGGGCGCGATGCTGAGGATGCCCCTTGTGCGCAAGGCGATGACTTCCCCGCTGTGGTGGTTGAGCAGCAGCAGATCATAGCCTTGTCCCGCCAGGCTCTCCACCAGCAGCCAGATGCCGTTTTCGGTCATCAGGCTGTTCTTGATCATCCGCGGGCCGCCCTCCGGGCTGGCGAGGGCGTCGGCGTTGAAGCTTTGCACCTCTTGCAGGTGCAGCGCGCCGCCATCCATCTGCACCATGCTGAGCCTGCCGCTGTGAAGATTCAGGCTGTAAAGCTGACCAGACAGGGCAAAGAGCTCCCCCAAGGCACCGTCCTCCACGGACGGCTGCCGCAAGGCATTGACCAGGCCCTGGGCAATCAGCCGGGGCTGCTGATCTCATTGTCGATAATCTGACCTTCTTCTCAGGTTTTCAGCCCGAGAAGCTGACACCTTTGACACTGGGCGTCGTAGCCGAAGTGTCTGGCGGCATTTCAGGGCAGGGTCAGATTCGCTGGGACAGTCAGGCTGTGGCCAGCGATGGTGTTTTCCGGACAGATAATCTTGAT
>CAKTTM010000115.1 GCA_934615145.1 uncultured Clostridia bacterium
GGCTCCGCTTGGCCTTGCTGGCGGCAGACAGCCCGGCTGCCGTGCCGCCGATGACGATCACTTTCATGTGGCTCCCCCCTTCATCCATCTGTGCTTATACCTTGTACTTGGCGGTGACGCCCATGTCGTCCATCATTTGCTTGAGGGCGTCGTAGTGCGGGCCGGCGTAATCCTGATAGGGCGCGCGCAGCGAACCGCCGGGCAGGCCCAGGATGTTGTAGGCAGCTTTTAGGACAATGGGGTTGGAGAGCTTGTAGATCTCCTCCAACAGCGGGAACCACTTGTAATACTCCTGCCGGCAATCCTCCATGATCTCAACACTGGTCCAGGGGCGGGAGAACTTAGCCACTTCCTCGGGGATGATGTTGCCGCCGATGTTGGCGGTGCCGTTGCCGCCGACAGCCAGGGTGGGGATGACGATGGAATACTTGGGGAAGTCGCAGCACAAGAGGTTCAGCTTATCGCCGCAGAGGCGCTTGACCTGCACCAGGTGGCGCACATCGGGCAGGGCTTCCTTGTCAGCCACGAAGTTGGGGTGGCGGTCGGAGAGCTTCTTGATGGTCTCGGCCTCGATGCGCACGCCGTTGCGCGAGGGGTTGTTGTAGATGCCGCAGGCGATCTTGATCGAGCCCATGCAGGCGTCCAGGTGGGTGAAGGCAGCGTTCTGGGGGATGAGCACATAGGGCGGCACCATGAAGATGACGCCGTCCGCGCCCTCGGCCTCGGCATACTGGGCCAGCTTGATGGAGTCGGCGGTGTTCATCATGTTGGCGCTGAAGAAGACGGGGATGCGGCCCTTGGTCATCTTGATAACTTCGCGGATGACCTCCTGCTTTTCCTCCAGGGTCATCAGCGTGGCCTCGCCCGCCGAGCCCAGCACAAAGAGTTGCTTGGTGCCAAAGTGTATCTGGCGGTCGATCAGCAGCTTGAAGGCGCCGAAGTCCACCTTGTTGTTCTTGTCAAAGGGGGTGATCATGGCCACCCAGGAACCGCTGGGGCGTACATAGTTAGGCATAATGGATAATCCTCCTGATTATAAATCGTTTAGGCGTTGATAACCTGCTTGGACTTGCCGTACAGCCGGTGGTAGAGCACGTACCAGGTGCCGAAGGCCAAGGCACAGCCCAGGCACAGCCAGTTGTTGGGGGAGAGCATCAGGCAGCCCAGCACAAACATGAGGACCCGCTCGATGGCGCTCAGTCGCCTGACCATCCAGCCCTGCATGGCAAAGGCCACAGGCACGCACATCAGCACGGCAAAGAACACATTGAGCACGGTCTGTAGGTTGAAGGGCGTGATGATCAGCAGCAGGTCGGTGTTCAGGACAAAGGCATAGGGCACCACAAAGGCCACGATGCCGATGCGCACCGCGCTCCAGCCCACCTTCATCGGGTTGGCATCGCCCAGGCCGGCGGCCGCGTAGCTGGCCACCGCCACCGGGGGCGTGATGGCAGACAGGGCCGCGTAGTAGAAGATGAACATGTGCGCGGCAAAGGGCGCGATGCCAAGGCCGGCCAGCGCCGGGGCCAGGGTGGCCGAGGCGATCATATAGGCAGCGGTGGTGGGCACGCCCATGCCCAGGATGATGGTGACCACCATGGCGGCAATGAGGCTCAGCAGCACGCCGCTCTCGCCCAGGGCCATGATGACATTGGATAGCTTCAGGCCCAGGCCCGACAAGGCGATGATGCCCACCACGATGCCGCTGGTGGCGCAGGCCGCGATCACCTGCAGCGCCGACTTGGTGGCCCTGACGCAGCTATCCACCAGGAAGGCCAGCGACAGGCGGCGATGCTTGTTGAAGATGGCCAGCACCACGATGGCAGCGGTGGCGATGATGGCAGAGCGCATGGCGTTCATCTGCAGGCCCATCAGGGCCACGATCAGGATGCCCAGCGGTATGAACAGCGGCAGGCCAGTCTTGACCACGCCCATGAGATTGGGCAGCTCGCTCTTGTCCATGCCTTTGATGCCCTTGCGCACCGCCTCCACATCCACATTGATGAAGGTGCTGATGAAGTAAAGCGCCGCCGGTATCATCGCGCCGATGACCACCAGGTTGTAGGGGATGCCCACGGCGTCTGCCAGCACGAAGGCGGCCGCGCCCATGATGGGCGGCATGATCTGCCCGCCGGTGGAGGCCACCGCCTCCACCGCAGCCGCGTAGGCATTGTTGAGCCCTGACTTGATCATGGTGGGGATGGTGAAGGCGCCCGTGCTGACCACATTGGCCACGGCCGAGCCCGATATCATGCCAAACAGCGAGCTGGACAGCACCGATATCTTGGCCTGCCCGCCGCGGTACTTGCCCGCCACCGAGGTGGCCAGGTTGGTAAATATCCTGTCCGCGCCGCTGGCCGCCAGAAAGGCCGCAAAGACCAGGAAGAGGAAGACATTGGAGGCCGAGACCCCCAGCGCCGAGCCATAGATGCCCTGGTCGGAGAACAGCGTGGTGGCGATGCGCTGCAGCTTGTAGCCGCGGCTGCGGAAGATGCCCGGCAGCAGGTGGCCAAAGAAACCGTAGAGGATGAAGACGCCGGCCACAATGGGCAGGGCCCAGCCCACCGACAGCTTGGTGGCGTAGAGTATGTTGATGATGGCAATGACGGCGATGATGATGTCCATCTGATTGGGCACCACCTGCATGCGCATGATGTAGGCGTCATAGTCCCACACCACATAGATGCTAAAGGCAAAGGCCAGCAGTATGCCGATGATGTTGAGCAGTTTGAGCTTCTTGGCCTTGATCATGTCGTTGAGGTAGATCAGCGTCAGGCCAAAGAGCAGATGTGTGGCCAGCAGCACGCCCTGCTTCATGGGCATGATGGTGAAGACGAGCACATGATAGGCCACCATCAGCACGGACAGGACAGCGTTGACGACCACAAGCCAGTCAAACAGCGTATTCGGCCGCTTGATCTGTATGATTTCCTCTTCGCTGGTCGTCTCCTGGATGATTTTAGCAGCCTTGCTGGAGATTTCCTTGGATTCCATAGACCCTCCTGCGTGTTGATGGTGGCCGGATAGCAAATACTAAGTGAAGGTAAGCCCTCCAAAGCGTCTACAAACCCCTGGGAGGTTCGGAGGGTCGCAACCCTCCGAGCTTCAATCCGCGAGGGCCTCGTGTACGGCGACGCGGCAAGCCTTACGTAGTAAGGATTTCCTTGCCCTCCGCCGCCCGGGAGCGTAGCGACAGGCGGAGGGCCGAGAACCCAAACCATCAAAAAACCGCAGTTTTTTGATGGAAGGCGCTAGCCTTACTGCGCCGGGGGCACCAGGTGATCGGCCACGGCCACGCCATGATCGCTTAGGTACTTGATGACGCCTGGGTGCAGATAGGTGGGGGCATACTGGTAGTTGTTCATGTCCACATTGGCGGTGGCGCGGTGGATGTTGAGCAGGTCTTCCTGATGGGCAAAGGTGGTCTCCAGGATCTTGTAGACATCCTCGTCACTCATGTCGGCCGAGCAGGCGATCCAGTTCCAGTCAGCGACTGAGGTCACGTCTTCCGGCGCGCCCTTGTAGGAGCCAGCGGGGATGATGCCCTCAAACAGGTAGGGCATGGCGGCCAGCACGGTCTGCTGCGCTTCCTTGGTCATGCCGACGATGGTGACATCCTTGCCGCTCTCCAGCTCCACCAGGGCGGGATAAGGCGGGTTCTGGAAGGAGACGCCCACATCGGTGATGCCGTCGCCCACGTTGGGGGCGGTGTTGGTGTGGCTGTCATTGTGGATGACCTTGGGCGTGATGCCAAGTGCCGCCATGATGCCCTTGGCCAGGGTGTCCACACCCGCGCCCAGGGAGCCAGTGCCCACGGACTTGCCTTCCAGGTCGTGGATGTCCTTGATGTTGTTTTTCGTCAGGGCGTACATGGTCAGGTAGCTGGGGTACAGCGGCAGCAGCACGCGGATCTTCTCGCTCTTGCGGCCCTGGGTCCAGGGCGCGCTGCCGTTGACAGCCTCCACCAGCGTGGAGCCCAGCGTCACGCCCATGTCCATCTCGTCGTTCTCGATCATGGTCAGGTTGGCGGTGGAGCCCGCGGTGGATTCAGAGGTGATGTTCAGGTTGCCGGATTCCTTGGTGATCAGGTTGCCCCAGCCGGAGCCGACCAGGTAGTAGTTGCCGCCGGCAGACGAGGTGCCAAGGGAGAGCTCCTTGTTCTGCGCCAGGGCGCCGGGCACCAGCAGGGACAGCGCCAGCATCAGCGCCATCAGGGTCAGGGTGAGTTTCCTGTTCATGGTGTATCCTCCTTATGATGGTATGCAGCGCCCCCATGTACTGGGCAAAAGGGCAGCGATGATGGCCCTATTCTAACCGAAATACACAGGGGCGTCTGTATCAGATGATACAATTAGCGTGGTTTTTTGTGCGAAATCGAGGGGGCTGTGATATGATGATACAAGCGTATGCAGCAGATGAGGAGGGGGACAGGACATGGCGATGTGGATAGCCGGCCGCCAGATCGATATCTTCGATCCGCGGGTGGATGAGCTGCTGGCCCAGCACGGGCGGCAGCTTGAGCACCCGGCCAAGACCATCTTCCTCAACCCCGGCATGGCCATTGAGGGCATCTACTACCTGCACAGCGGCCGCACCCGCCACAGCGTGATCAATGAGGATGGCGCGATGAAGCTGCTGTACACCTTAAACCCTGGCTATTACTTTGGCGAGGCTTCCTATCACCTGCAGGCCGAGACTTCGCTGGTCTCTGAGGCCGAGACCGATGTGGTCTTTTACCACCTCTCCCCCCAGGTGCTGGATCAATTGCAGGCCAGCTCGGAGCTGTTCCGTCAGTCGCTGCTGATGAACTATTCGGCCAAGCTGATGACGGTGCGCTATGAGATCAGCAACCTGTCCTTCTCGTCTACCAAGGAGCGGCTGATGCGCTTTTTCTGCTCGGTGGCCGATACCGGCCGCCTGATCGAGGGCCAGTGGCATCCGCTGATCGGGCAGTACACACAGACCGAGATCGGCGAGATCGTGGGCGTCACCCGCGTGACGGTCAACCGGCAGCTGACCGAGCTATGCCAGGAGGGCGCGCTGCGCATCCAGCGCACACGCGCCCAGGTGCACCGCGCGGCCTATGAGCGCTACCGCCAGCTGCCGCTGTATTAATATATCGTCGCCAGCGCCAGCAAGAACTGCGCGCTGTAATAGAAGCTGATGCACAGGTCGTCATTGAGGCGGCCTGCGGGGCGCAGCAGGCGGTAGGCGATCATGGCGTCGCTGATGACAAACAGCGCGGCGCCCGCCGCGGCCAGCGGCCGCTGCACCAGGGCCAGGGCCAGCATCATGCCGATGATCAGCGCGTAGAGCGCAAAGGGCAGCAGGGGCTGATCGGTCTGGGGGCGCAGGCGGGGGATGACGACGATAACCCCCAAGGCGATCACGGCCATGACGATGAGGCTCAGCGGCTGCAGCGGCCGCAGCATCAGGAAGGCCGCGATAAAGCAAAAGTGGCCCAGGGCGAAGTTGCCCATGCCCAGCACAAAGTGTTTTTCCAGCGTCACATCGGCAGCCGCGCAGACCGCGATGCCCAGCGCTATCCAGCGGTGGGCCGCCAGGCCGGAGTGCAGCGCGCCATAGAGCGCCAGCAGGGCGGCGATCAGCGTGGTGCCGCCTTTTAGCAGCAGGCGCAGCCAGCCGGTATACCAGCCCTTGCGCCCGCCCCACTGATAGCTGATGCCTGTCACCAGCATGCCCGCCCATGCGCAGATCGCCACGATCAGCCTGTCCTCGCCCATGCGCCCTCCCAGTGCTTATATTGCTTCATCTATCCTACAACGCGCCTGCCCCAAAGGCAAGCGGGCGCCTCAAAAGGGTAAAAACAATCAAAGGACTTGTCAAACTTCAGGCACTCTGATATATTTCATACAGGTCTGGAATGAATACAATCCATTAAGCCGAAATCCCTTCGGAGGTGCCACATGGACAGCATCATGGGGAAGCTACAAGCCATGTCGGACAGGCTGTCGCCCACCGACCGCATCATCGCGTCCTATTTTCTTCAGAACAGCGACCGGCTGATGGGCCTGAGCATGCCGCAGATCGCCCTGGCC
>CAKTTM010000116.1 GCA_934615145.1 uncultured Clostridia bacterium
GTCCGGCGTGCCAACGCCCATCAGGTAACGGGGCTTGTCCCAGGCGTAGTGGGGCTGCATGGCGTCCAGCATCTCGTACATCACCGGCTTGGGCTCGCCCACCGACAGGCCGCCGATGCCATAACCGATAAAGTCCATGGCTTTGAGCGCCTTGACGCTTTCCACTCGCAGATCGGCATAGAAAGCGCCCTGCACGATGCCAAACAGCGCCTGATCGGGCCGCCTGTGCGCCGCCTTGCAGCGCTCAGCCCAGCGGTGGGTCATGTGCATGGCCTCTTTGGCTGTCTCATAGTCGCAGGGATAGGGCGAGCAGACATCAAAGGCCATGGCGATATCGGCCCCCAGCGCCTGCTGCACGCGCATGGATTCTTCCGGCCCCATGAACAGCGCGCTGCCGTCAAGGTGGCTTCTGAAATGTACCCCTTCTTCCTTGATCTTATTGAGCTTGGCCAGCGAAAAGACCTGGAAGCCGCCCGAATCGGTCAGGATGGGTCTGTCCCAATCCATGAAGCGGTGCAGGCCGCCCGCCTTCTCCACCAGGGCCTCGCCCGGCCGCAGGTGCAGGTGGTAGGTGTTGGAGAGTATGATCTGCGCCTCGATGGCCTTGAGCTCATCGCTGGTCATGGCCTTGACCACGGCCTGGGTGCCCACGGGCATATAGATAGGGGTCTCAATATCCCCGTGCGGGGTATGCAGTATGCCCGCGCGCGCGCCTGTCTGCGCGCAGGTCTTGACCACTTCAAATGAAAAAGCCTGTGCCATGGATATACGCTATGTTCCTTTGACTATATGATGTCGGGCCAGATGGCCTCCAGCCCGGCCAGCTCGCGGCGGAAGGCCTGCCAGACGCCGGCGTCCGGCGGCGGCGCTACAAAGACCAACTGCTGGCGGGTGATGGGGTGCAGCAGGCTCAGCCGCATGCCCCAGAGCGCGATCTGCTGGCCGGGGCGACCCTGACCATAGCGGTTGTCGCCCCACAGCGGCAGTTTGGCATTGGCCATCTGCACGCGTATCTGGTGCGCGCGGCCGGTCTCCAGCTGCACGCAGATCAATGATTGCTCGTCCAGCCGGCGGATGGTCTTGTAGTGCAGGATGGCCTCCTTGCCCTTGCGCAGGTAGCCGGGCACCACGCGCACCATGTTGCTGTCCGCGTCCTTGAGCAGGTGATCCTTCAGCGTGCCGCCCTCGGGCGCCAGGCCATCGGCCACCAGCACATACTCGCGCTTGAGCTGTCCTGCCTTGATCTGATCGGCCAGGCGGGCTGCCGCCTTGGAGGTGCGGGCAAAGCACAGCAGGCCGCCCACGGGCCTATCCATGCGGTGCACCAGGCCCAGATAGACCTCGCCCGGCTTCTGGTACTTGTCCTTGATATAGGCCTTCAGCAGGCCCAGCATGTCCTGGTCGCCCGTGTCATCCCCCTGGGTGAGCAGGTTGGGCTGCTTTAGGGCCACCAGCAGGTGGTTATCCTCATAGAGTATGCGCGGCGTCTCAAAGACCCGCTTGCCGCTGGTTTCGCTCACTGCGCCCTCCACCTTCCGCTGGCCCCGCAGGGCAGCACGCCGTCGGAGACCACCGGCAGCACCAGCTCCTGCGCGTCCACATAGCCGCCGTGGCGGGCGCAGACGGCCTTTAGCAGTATGTTCTGCAGCACCGCGGGCTGAAAGCCCGTGGTGTAGCTGTTGATCAGGTAAAACACCGGCGTGCTGCTGAGCAGCTGCGCCGTGGTATCGGCCAGGGTATAGAGCTCGTTTTCCAGCTTCCACACCTCGCCTGTGGGCCCGCGGCCGTAGCTGGGCGGGTCCATCAGGATGGCGTCATAGCGGCTGCCGCGGCGTATCTCGCGTTTGACAAAGCTCAGGGCGTCTTCGACGATATAGCGGATGCTGGTGTCGGGCAGCCCGGAGAGCTGGCGGTTGTCCTTGGCCCACTGCACCATGCCGCGGGCGGCGTCCACATGGGTCACCTGGGCACCGGCGGCGGCGCAGGCCAGGCTCGCCCCGCCTGTATAGGCAAAGAGGTTGAGCACCCGCGCGCCTGTGTGCTGGCGCAGCAGGCCCTGCATCCAGTCCCAATTGGCCGCCTGCTCGGGGAACAGGCCGGTATGCTTAAAGCCGGTGGGCCGCACATAGAAGCGCAGGCTCTTGTAGCCCACCTCCCAGCGCTCGGGCAGCTGGCGGCTAAAGGCCCACTGGCCGCCGCCTTCCGCGCTGCGCTGGTACGTGGCGTCCGCCTTTTCCCACAGCCGGGGTTCGGCCTTGGGCCATATCACCTGGGGATCGGGCCGCGCCAGGCTATAGTCCCCCCAGCGCTCCAGCTTCATGCCCTCGCCGGTATCCAGCACGGCCACATCCTGCCAGCCATCTGCAATGAACAACTCAGTCAAACCTCCAAAATAATGCAAAGATGATTATAGCACGCCCTGGAAGGGCTCACAAGCAGGCGGCGCGGCGGTCTCCCTCATGCCCTGTCGATAAAGTCAAAGACATGGCCCCAGTAGCGCTGCGGATCCACATGCGGCGCCTGGGCATGCCCGGCGCCCGGCACCAGCAGCCTGTCCTTGGGGCCGCGGCAGGCCGCATAGACGGCCTCCAGCATATGGGAGGGCACAAAGCTGTCGCTATCGCCGTGGATAAACAGCACTGGCACCCGCGCCTTCTTGAGCTGATCCACAGCGCTGGCCTCCCGCATGCCAAAGCCCAGGCGCAGCCTGCATATCCAGTCGGCCAGGGGCATCAGGGGGAAGTCCGGCAGGCCAAAGATGGCCCGCAGCTGATAGCTGAACTCATCCCACAGCCTGCTGTAGCCGCAGTCCTCAATGATGGCGCGCACGGCGGGGGGCAAGGCTTCCCCTGTCGTCATCATGACGGCGGCGCCACCCATGGAGATGCCATAGAGCACGATGCGCGCCTGCGGGTCCAGGCCCAGGATATGGTTTATCCAGCCCAGCAGATCCAGCCTGTCCGGCCAGCCCATGGTGATGTACCGGCCCTCGCTTTGCCCATGCCCCCGGCAGTCGGGCAGCAGCAGGCTGTAGCCTTTCTCATAGAAGCGCTGCCCGGCGTAGCGCATGTTGCCCGCCTGCCCGGTGTAGCCGTGCACACAGATGGCCACATCATGACCCGGCTGCCTGACCATCAGCGCATGCAAGCGCAGACCGCCTGCAGCCTGGATATGGACATCCTCGTGGACAATGCCCTCCCACCACAGCGCGGCGGCCTCATAGTCTGCCCGCATCTGCCCGGCGTAGTCCACCCGGTTATGCGGCGCCTTGAGCACCTTGTTGCGCCTGGCGCCGCGGCGCAGGGCCATCACAAACAGCAGCCAGGCGGCGAGCAGGCTCAGCAGCGCCAGCAGCACCAACAGGCCCAGCGCCGCATAGAGCCAGCCCACGCTAAGCCTGAGCGCCCCTGGCCCAGTAGCGCGCGCTGTCCACCGCGCGGGCCCAGCCACTGAGCGCCTGGTCGCGGTCGGCCGCAGCCATGGCCGGCTCAAATCGCTGCTGTATCTGCACGCTGCGGGCGGTCTCCTGAGGCGTGCTGAAGAGGCCTGCCCCCATGCCCGCCAGCATGGCCGCGCCCAGCGCGGTCGTCTCCATCACCGCGGGGCGCAGAATGGGCAGGTCCATGATGTCGGCCTGGAACTGCATCAAGAAGCCATTGGCGCTGGCACCGCCATCCACGCGCAGATGCTCCGGCCTGCAGCCGGCGTCGCGGCTCATGGCGGCCAGCAGATCGGCCGACTGGTAGGCGATGGATTCCAGCGCGGCACGCGCTATGTGAGCAGCGCCTGTGCCCCTGCTCATGCCCACCAGCGTGCCCCGGGCGTACATGTCCCAGTAAGGCGCGCCAAGGCCGGTGAAGGCGGGCACCAGATAACATTCGCCCGAGGTGGGCACCGAGCGCGCCAGCCGCTCGCTGTCGGCTGAGCTATCGATGATTTTCAGCTCATCGCGCAGCCACTGGATGGCTGCCCCTGCCACGAAGACGCTGCCCTCCAGCGCGTAATAGGGCCTGCCCTTGAGCCGCCAGGCCAGCGTGGTCAGCAGGCCGTTGTCAGAGAGCTTGAAATCCTCCCCCATGTTCATCAGCATGAAGCAGCCGGTGCCATAGGTGTTCTTGACGCTGCCCTTGGTAAAGCAGGCCTGGACAAACAGCGCCGCGTGCTGATCGCCCGCCAGCGCCGTCACCGGGATGGCGGCGCCCAGTATGTCTTCCCTCAGCAGGCCCACCGGCGCCGCGCTGTCGATGACGCGGGGCAGCAAGGCGGCCGGGATGTCCATGGCGCTGAGCAATTCCGCGTCCCAGTCCTGGCTGTGCAGATTGAACAGCATCGTGCGCGCCGCGTTGGTGGCGTCGGTCACATGGGGGCTGCCCTGCACCAGGTGCCAGCACAGATAGCTGTCCACCGTGCCAAAGCAGAGCTCGCCCCGCCGGGCCCTCTCCCGCGCGTCCAAGTGATCCAGCAGCCACTGCAGCTTGGTGCCGCTGAAATAGGCGTCGGGTATAAGGCCGGTCTTTTGCCGGATGCTGTCTTTGAGGCCCATCTGCACCAGGCGATCGACCAGCGGCGCTGTGCGCCGGCACTGCCACACGATGGCGCGGTGCAGCGGCTCGCCCGTCTGCCTGTCCCAGAGCAGCGTGGTCTCGCGCTGATTGGTGATGCCGATGGCCGCGATCTCCTCAGGCTTGATGCAGGCCTGCCTCACAGCGGCCCGCAGCGCCTCGATCTGGGTGGCCAGTATGTCCTGGGGCTCGTGCTCCACCCAGCCGGGCTGGGGATAATGCTGCGCAAATGGCAGCGCCGCCGCCGCCACCGGATGCCCCTGCTGTGTAAAGACAATGGCCCGCGACGAGGTGGTGCCCTGGTCCAGGGCGACTAAGTAGGGCTGGTGCATGGCGTGTCTCCTTGCTATAGGTCGTCAGCCGCCCGCGCAAAGGCGGCGGCCATGTCGTCAAAGCGATACAGGCGCAGGCTATCATCGCCCTTTGCTTGCTCAGATAGCTGGGGGGTAAAGCCGCTCTTGCTGAAGAGGCAATACAGTTTGTTGCCGCTGAGCAGCCTGCCTTTTTCTTTTAGGTCGGCGAGCACCGCAGGCCCGGTCTTCTCGGCGCGCCACTTGGCCTCGCCCAGCACTTTCAGTGACTCGCCCAGGCCCACATAGTCGATCTCTACCTCGCGCCTGGCCTGGGCATCTGTGCCCCACCACCTGCCCTGCTCACGCAGGCGCTCTGGCAGGGTCGCGCTGATCTGAGGCAGGCGCATAAACTCCAGCACCAGGGTCTCAAAGACACGGCCCATATAGTCGCTGAGCATGGGTGCTACCGCCGCGTCATAATAGTCATCGCCCCGCCCCAGCTCGATCTCGCTTTGCCCCAGCCTGACGAATCGAAACCAGAAGCGGTACATCATGTCATCAATGCGGTACAGCGCCTTGCTGGAACCCTGCTTGCCAACGGAGCTTTCCCTTGCCACGATGCGCAGCTCCTGCAAGGTCTTCAGATAGGGGCTGATATCACTCGAAGGCTTGCGCACGGCGGCGGCGATCTCACCATGCCGGGCGGCACCACTCGCAATGGCGTAGAGCAAGTCGTTATACAGCCTGGGATCCCGCAGCTCCTGACTGAGCAGGTTGCGCGGCTCCTCATACAGGCGTCCGCGGCTCTCAAAGAAGAGGCGGATCAGATTATCCCGGATCGGCAGCGCTGGGTCAAGAAAGCTCAGATACTCTGCCACGCCGCCGGTCACGCCGTAGCAGACCGCGGCGTCCTGCGGCGACATGCCGCGCAGGTACAGCATGGTCTGTGAAAAATCAAAAGGATCCACGCGGTACTGCGCTGTCCGCCGGCCATAGAGCGGGCTCTTTTGCCCCAGCACCTGCTGCTCCATAAAGCTCATGGAAGAGCCGCTGAGGATGATGAAGGCCTGCCCCTGGCGAAAATGCAGATCGATGGCGCGCGTGGAATACATGCTGGTGCGGCCGTACAGG
>CAKTTM010000117.1 GCA_934615145.1 uncultured Clostridia bacterium
CTTCTGCTCCATCTTGGCCGCGCAGCTGGCGCAGCCCAGGTTTTCCATCTGAAATGTCGCCTTCATGGCATTGCCTCCCCGGAAGATAATCAATTGAGCAGACGCTCAACTGTTCAACCTCATTATAGTTGAGCAATCATTCAACTGTCAATATGCTTTCGGCAGATTGTATCGAGCCGCGTTGCGCGCGGCGGAGAAGATTGTTAGGATAGGGGGGAATGATATTTTCAGGAGGACGACATGCTCTTTATCTGCTACCCCAAGTGCTCCACCTGCCAGAAGGCCAGGGCCTGGCTGGACTATAGAGGCATCACCTATACCTTCCGCGACATCAAGGAAGATCGGCCCAGCGCGCAGGAGCTGGCCGCCTGGCACAGGCTCAGCGGCCTGCCGCTCAAGCGATTTTTCAACACCAGCGGCCTGGCCTACCGGGCCCTGGGTTTAAGCGACAAGCTGCCCGACATGCCCGAGACCGAGCAGATCGCCCTGCTGGCCACCGACGGCATGCTGGTCAAGCGGCCGCTATTGATCGGCGATGACTTTGTGCTGACCGGCTTTCGGGAGAAGGACTGGGCAGACAGGCTGGGCTGAGCCTGATTTATGGTGCGCCATGTAGCGTAAGATCCGCCGTCACCGCGCCCGTTGCCTTCAGCAGATCGCCCGGCATCAGCCTGATCTGCAGGCCGATGCGCCCGCCGGAGACGATCACATAGGGCTCCTGCAGGGCGCTGCTGTCCACCGCCGTCTTCAGTGCCTTTTTCATCGCCAGCGGCGAGCAGCCGCCCCGCACATAGCCTGTGACCGCCCTTAAGTTATCCGGTGGCAGCATCTGCAGGCCCTTGACCCCAAAGCACTGCGCCGCCGCCTTCAGATCCAGCTGCGCCGGCCCCGGCAGCAGGCAGACATAGTGCTGCCTGTCGCTGCCCTGCAGCACCAGCGCTTTATACACCCGCTGCGGCGGCTCACCAATCATCGCCGCCACCGCCACCGCGTCCACCGCCTCGCCGTGGCTTTCATAGGTCAGCGCGCTGTAGGCCATGTGCAGGCTGTCCAGCTGGCGCATGGCGTTGCTTTTGTCGATCTTGCTCATGGGTGATCCTCTTTCCTGGCAGTATCTAAGGGCTGTGCTTATTCCTCATCCACCCTGGACAGCCAGCCCTCGGCCAGCGCCAGTATCTGCTGCGCCGCCGGGTCCTCGCTCTGCCCTACCATGGAGCCGCGCTCGGCGATCAGCAGCATCCGCGCCTCGCCATCCACCGGCCGCAGCGCGTAGATCAGCCGCGCGCCCAGGTCGGTAGCGAAGAACTCAGGCTCAAAGGGCCTGTCTTTCAGGCCGCCGATCAGCTGGCGCAGCTGGTCTGCCCCCTCCTGCCCGATGGGCGAGAGCTCCTCAGGCGCCGGGCCATTGTACAGCCGGCTGTTGCAGGAGATGCCGTGCGTGCGCAGGTAGAACAGCAGGTTGTCCTGATCCTCCTTGTACTCCCAGGGCACCGGCCCCAGGTCAAAGAACAGCCGGCTGCCGTCCGCCAGGATCACCACCACCTCGTCCGTGGGCACCCAGGCGCCCACGCTGCGCTGGATCAGCAGTATGTCGCGCCCGATGCTGGCCTGCGCGGGCAAAGGGAGGAGAGACAGGGCGAGCAGGGCGCAGAGTGTGAGCAGTATCAGCTTTTTCATCATTGGCCTCCTTCATTCAGGTCATTGTCCTGATGATGTGACGGGGGAAGGGGCGAAAAGGTTCCGGAGGTTGGTAGCGTGTCAAGAAGCCACCCGATGGGGGTGGCTTGTGTAGGTTGGGTTGTTGTTTGGGGGGGTGCCGGGCGGTATGGAGTGCCCTTTCGCTGTCTTGCCGCCGCAAAGAATCACTTCGCTCTCTTTGCTCAGGCTCTTTGGGCTGCGGCCCAGGACTTTGGGGGCTGTCAGCCCCCAAGCCCCCTGACAAGGGATTTCATCCCTTGACCCACTTTGGGCTTGCGTTCTGCCTTAGTACTTCTTCAGCATTTCCACCAGGTCGCCCTTGGCCACCGCGTCCTGGATCGCCTTGACGCCCTCCGGGTCCATATGGATCAGCGCGATCGCCTCGCCCTTATCATCATAGCCCACCAGCGCCTCGCCATCCTGGCTGCCCTTATAGCTAAGCGCCACCCTCTGGCAAAAGCTCTCCATCGCGGCGCGCGCCTGCTTCATCGCCTGCTTCCTCGCGCGCTTGTAGGGCCCGGCCTCCTTCTTGGGGATCAGCCAGGCGCCCACCTTTTCAAAGCCCCTGTGCGGCCTCACTGCTGAGCCCCACACTCCGGACAGAACTTGGCCCCCGCCTCGACCGGCTTGCCGCAGCTGACACAAGGCGCGCTGGCCTTCTGCTGCTGGGCGCCGCACTCGGGGCAGAATTTGCTGGCAGGCGCGATCGGCTTTGCGCAATTGACACAAGGCACCGTCGCCGCCGCAGGCGTCTGTATCTGCTGGGGCTGCTGCGCGCCCTGCATCGCGCCCTGCATCATCTGGCCCATCGCCATGCCGGCGCCCATGCCTGCGCCCATGCCCGCAGCGCCGCCCGTGTTCTGCGCTGCGTCGCGCAGCGCGTCCGCCGCCTGCATCTGCGTGTAGCGGTTCAGGTCGCCGATCACGCCCATGCTGGTGCGGGTGTCCATCGCCTTTTCCACTTCCTCGGGCAGGCTGATGTTCTCGATCACAAAGCTCTCAAGCTTCAGTCCCAGCGGCGCCACCTTGGGCTGTATCGTCCCCAGGGCGAACTGGCTGAGCTCCTCATAGTTGGCCGCCAGGTCGAGCGCCGGGATCTTCGACTGCGCCAGCGCGTCCGACAGCGCCGACACGATCGTCCGCTTGATCTGCCCCTCTACGCCCTCTACCGTGAACAGCTCGCTGGTGCCAAAGACTTCCTTCAAGAAGGCCACAGGATCCGCCACGCGGAAGGAGTAGATGCCAAAGGCGCGCAGCCTGATCATGCCAAAGTCCTGATCGCGCATCATCACCGGGTTGCTGGTGCCCCACTTGAGGTCCAGGAACTGCTTGGTGTTGATGAAGTAGACCTCCGCCTTAAAGGGGCTGTTGAAGCCGTACTTCCAGCTCTTCAGCGCCGTCATGATCGGCAGGTTCTGTGTGCTCAGCTCATAGCGGCCCGGCTGGAAGACATCGGCCAGCTTGCCCTCGTTGACAAAGATCGCCACCTGGCTCTCGCGCACGGTCAGCTGTGCGCCCATCATGATCTCTTTGCCGTTATTCTCATAGCGGTAGACCATGGTGTTGGAACTGGAGTCGGTCCACTCGATCACATCGATCAGCTGGCCCTTGATCATCTTGAAAATGCCCATGCGGTCTCCTCCTTAATGACTATCTCTTATCCCTGCGGGCCCTGGCCCGCAAGATCCATGATGGATGGCAGCATCGTATACTGCTCCAGGTTCAGGTCCAGATCAAGGTACTCCTTGATCAGCGCCACCTTGTCATGCACATGCTGCTGCACCTGGTAGCCTACCTCGGTGGCCTCTATGTCAGGGCTGTCCTGCCGCTGCACGGCAATCAGCCGGATATGCCTGGTCGTCAGCACCGCCACGCCGTAGTACACATTGTCAATGTATCGGCCAAAGAAGTTGGTGCGCAGTGCGCTCTCCAGCCGCTCGCGGCCGTAGTGCCAGCGGTCGGACAGATAGATCTCGCCCTGGGGCAGATCAAAATCAAACAGGAAGCAGGGCTTGTCCCAGCTTAGGTGCGCGCGCACCAGCTTGAACCGGCTCTTGAGCTCCTCCTGGTCATTGATCTCCCGCGCCAGCACCTGGTGCATCAGCTCGTCACGCAGATACTCCAGCACCGAGGCCTCGTCATACTCGTCGTCTGTATAGTCCGCGTGCAGCGCGTCCAGAAAGCGGCGTACCCGCTGCAGCTCAGTGCGCAGCCGCTCATCGCGGTGATGGGTCTGGAAGATGGGCAGGCTGGGCCTGGTCTCCACCAGGTACTGATGCAGCAGCCCCACATCGCCATGGCGTATGGAGTAGCCCACCGCGTCGATGGCGTTGCGCTCCAGGTAGTCAATCGCCTGGTCGATACCATTGATCACGATCACAGGCGCGAACATCATCTCGCCCAGGTCGCTGACATTCTCAAATGCCGCTTTCACCTCGTCCCGATCGGTGACAAGCAAGAGCTTGTACATCACATGTCCTCCCCCTCGTCCTTCAGGCATATTATAGCCCATATGCACAATCATGACAAGGAGGATTGCATATTATGAACAAAGGCGTATGCGCTTTGGGCGAGGCCGCCCGGCAAGGCAAGGCGCCAGGGCGGCGGTGCTCACACCGCGCTGCCCTGGCGTCAGTTTGTTTGCTTGGATTTAGAGTGGCTTGGGTTTACAGGGGCTTGCGCTTGGCGCGCCACCTGGTCGCCGCCAGGCCGATCAGGCCCGCCAGGCCGATTAGGCCCAGGCTGAAGGCGATGCTCATGAAGCTGTCCCCGGTCTGCGGCGCCTGGTAGACATTGACAAAGCCGGGCGCGCCGCCAAAGGCCTGTCCGTCCTTAAGCCAGCTCAGATGCGCGCGCAGCGCGGTGCCTTCCACAGTCACCTGCACCCGGGCGCTCAGGCGGCCCGCGTCGTAGCGGATGCCGGTGGCAGCGCCCTTGACCTCTTCAATGCTGTACAGGTAGATGCCCGGCCGGCTGAAGCGCCTGGGTGCGAAGCGCACGGCCCCCTCGGCCTCGTTGCTGACGCGCTGCAGCACATTGCCCGCGCGGTCTTTCAATGTGAACTGGAACTCGCCTGCCTTCAGCTGCCTGCCCTGCAGCTGCTTGACCACGCTCAGATCCACCTCAATGGCCTCATAGCTGGGCGCGGGCGGATCGGTGGGCCTGGGGGTCGGTGCCACGGTGGGCTTGGGCGTCGCCGTAGGCTCGGCAGTCGGTGCAGCGGTGGGCTTGGGTGTCGCCGTGGCTGTGGCCGTTGGCGTTGGGCTGGGCGCCTCCGTGGGCTCCGCCGCCTGCGCGTTGACAAAGGCGATCTGCTGCTGCAGCTTGCCGTCCTTTTCGATCCTCAGCGTGCTGACCAGCTTGTTGTCCTGATCCAGCGTCCAGTTGAATGTCAGCAGGTAGACGGACTTATCGTAGGTGATCGCAGGGTTGGCGGCGCTCTCATCCAGCTCGCGCACCTGGTAGCGGTACTCGCCCGGCGCGCTGAACTGCACCGGCAGGCTGACCCGGCCGAAGGCCTCGCCCGCCTGGGGCGCGGCGTTCTTTGCCCTGGTGATTTCCTTGCCCTCGCCGTCCAGCAGCAGGAAGGTGAACTGATCCTTGGCCAGTGCGCCGCCCTCCAATGTCTTGATGGCGTTGATGCTCAGCGGATCGGTCTTGGCCGGCGTCAGCGTGTTGGTGAAGCTGATGGCGTTGGCCGCAGTGCCGTCCTTGGTGATGGTCATGCTGTCGATGACCAGCTTGTTGCTGTCATCCAGCTGCACATCGTAGCTCACTGTGTAGCTGCTCTGGTCAAAGCCTGTGATCAGCGGGTCAGCGCCGGTCTGCACCTCAGTCACTTCATAGCTGTAGACCTTGGCCTCAGTGAATGTCACCGGCGCGAAGCGGAAGGCTCCGTCAGCGGTGTTCTTCACAGACTGGCTCACGCCCTCGCCCGTCAGGGTGAAGCTGAACATGTCGGCCTTGAGCGTGGCGCCTACTGGCAGCAGCGTCTTGGTACCCAGGATGGGCGCGTTCAGGGCGTCGTTGGTGACTTGCGCAGGTGTCAGCGTGTCGGTGAAGCTGATGGCGTTGGCTGCCGTGCCGTCCTTGGTGATGGTCATGCTGTCGATGACCAGCTTGTTATTGTCATCCAGCTGTACATCGTAGCTGACGGTGTAGGCGCTCTGGTCAAAGCCTGTGATCAGCGGGTCAGCGCCGGTCTGCACCTCAGTCACTTCATAGCTGTAGACCTTGGCCT
>CAKTTM010000118.1 GCA_934615145.1 uncultured Clostridia bacterium
CGCCCGAGGTAGCGGCGCCCGAGAGCCTCCAGCGCATCCGCCAGATGGGAGACAGCCTGTATGAGTGTTGACAGACAGCCGCTGATCAGCGTGCGTGATCTTAAAATCAGCTTTGGCGAGCGCAAGCGCCGCTTTGAGGCGGTGCACGGCGTCAGCTTTGATATCTTTCAGGGCGAGACCTTTGGCCTGGTGGGCGAGTCGGGCTCGGGCAAGACCTCCATCGGCCGGGCCATCATCCGCGTCTACCCGGCCTCCGGCGGCGAGGTGCTCTACCAGGGCCAGCGCATCTCCGGCAAGATCGACAAAGCCCTTGACCAGCGCGTCACCCGCGAGATCCAAATGATATTCCAGGATCCCATGGCCTCACTCAATGAGCGGGCCAAGGTGGAGTACATTGTGTCCGAGGGCCTCTATAGCGTGGAGAAGGGCATGAAGCCGGAGCTCAGGCGCCAGCGCGTCCACGAGGCGTTGATGGATGTGGGTCTGCTGCCGGAGTTTTCCAGCCGCTTTCCCCATGAGTTTTCGGGCGGCCAGCGCCAGCGCATCGGCATCGCCCGGGCGCTGATCATGGCGCCCAAGTTCATCATCGCAGACGAACCTATCTCGGCCTTGGATGTCTCTATCCGCGCCCAGGTGCTCAACCTGCTCTCCAAGCTGCAGCGTGAGCGCGGGCTGACCTATCTGTTCATCTCCCACGATCTGTCGGTCATGCGCTTCATCTGCGACCGCATCGCCGTCATTCACAAGGGCAATCTGGTGGAGCTGGCGGGCACCGAGCAGCTCTTCCGCCTGCCGCTGCATCCTTATACACAGGCCCTGCTATCCGCCGTACCCATGCCCAACCCGGACTATGAGAAGAACAAAAAGCCCCTGGTCTACGACGAGAGCCAGCACGACTACCGCGTGGACAAGCCCAAGTGGATAGAGATCGAGCCCGGCCATCAGGTGCTGGCCAACGAGCAGGAGGCGGCGGGCTATCGTGAGCGCCTGGCCAATTGCCAGGTGCCGCTGCCAGAGTAGCGCCTCATACAAAAATGGCTGTCGCATGTTCGCGACAGCCATTTTGTAAGCATCTCTTGCTTAGTTGAATAATTCCTTGACCTTCTCCTTGAAGCCCTTCTGGGCTTCATTTTCCTTGCCTGTGCTGGCGACATCAAACTGACGCAGCAGGTCCTTTTGCTTGTCGCTCAGGCGCCGGGGCACCTCCACCTTGACGGTGAGGATCAGGTCGCCCTTGACGGAGCTGTGCAGCCGGGTGATGCCCTGGCCCTTGAGCCTGAACTGGGTGCCGGTCTGCGTGCCTTCGGGGATCTTGTGCTTGACCTTGCCCTCCAGCGTGGGGACATCGATCTCGGCGCCCAGCGCGGCCTGGGTAAAGGAGATGGGCATGTCCAGGAACAGCGTCGTGCCCTCGCGCTGGAAGAGCTTGTGGGGGCTGACGGTGATGACGATCTGCAGGTCGCCGTTGGGGCCGCCGTTGATGCCGGGCTCGCCCTGGCCGTTCATCACGATGACCTGGCCGTTGTCGATGCCGGCTGGCACATTGACATTGGCGGTGCGCTTGCGCCGGACATGGCCGCTGCCAGAGCATGTGCCGCAGGGCTCCTTGATCATCTTGCCGGTGCCGCCGCAGGTATTACAGGGCCGCACGGTGACCATGAAGCCGCCCGAGGAGCGCACCTGGCCGGAGCCTTTACAGGTGGTGCAAGTCTCGGGCTGCGTGCCTGCCTTGGCGCCGGAGCCGCTGCAGGTGTCGCAGAGCTCGTTGCGCTGGAAGTCAAAGGATTTCTTGACGCCCTTGGCCGCCTCCTCAAAGCTGATGCGCAGGCTAAAGCGCAGGTCATTGCCCTGCTGGGGGGCGTTGCGGCTGCGCGCGCCGCCCATGCCGCCGCCAAAGAGCTGGTCAAAGATGCTCTCAAAGCCGCCCATCTGGCTGGCGTCAAAGCCAAAGCCGCCAAAGCCGCCAGGCCCACCCATCGGCGGGCCGTCCATGCCAAACTGGTCATAGCGGGCACGCTTGTCAGGGTCGCTCAAAACCTCATTGGCTTCATTAAGCTCTTTGAAGCGGGCCTCTGCCGCCTTGTCATTGGGGTGGAGGTCCGGGTGCGACTCCTTGGCCAGCTTGCGGTAGGCTTTTTTGATGTCCTCCTGGCTGGCCTTTTTGTCGACGCCCAGCACCTCGTAATAGTCTCGTTTCGTTGCCATGTATGCTCCTTGCATGGGCGAGCAGATACCTATCTTTCATGAACTTGATCGTTCAGTGCGAAGGCATCCGCTCGTTCTTAGGAGGGTATCGGTCGGAGTGACCATGTGACGGCCACTCGGACCGGTATTGTTTAGTGTACTTCGCCGTCAGCGTTGACGGAGCCATCAGGATTCTCCATAGGGCCCTGCTGGAAGTCGCCGCCGTCGTGAGGCTGGTCGCCGCCCTGCTGCTGGTAGAGCTTGCCAAAGATCTCATAGACCTTCTGGGTGAAGCTGTCCATGGCGGTCTTGATCTCGTCTGCGTTGTTGCCTTCGCGCACGGCCTTGAAGCCATTGATCTCGGCCTGGACGGTGTCCTTGTCCTCCTGGCTTAGCTTGTCGCCATTCTCACGCAGTTGCTTTTCGATATCGTAGATCAGGTTGTCGGCGCGGTTGAGGGTCTCCACCTCGTCCTTGCGCTTCTTGTCGTCCTCGGCGAACTGCTCAGCCTCCTTGATGCGCTGCTTGATCTCGTCCTCAGACATGTTGCTGGAGGCGGTGATCGTCACATTCTGGCTGTTGCCGGTGCCCAGGTCCTTGGCGGAGACGGACACGATGCCGTTCTTGTCGATGGAGAACTTGACCTCGATCTGCGGCACGCCGCGGGGGGCTGCCGGGATGCCGGTCAGCTGGAAGCGACCCAGGGTCTTGTTGTCATAGGCCATCGGGCGCTCGCCCTGCAGCACATGGATTTCAACCGTGGTCTGGCCGTCAGCGGCGGTGGAGAACACCTGGCTCTTTTCCGTGGGGATGGTGGTATTGCGCTCGATCAGGCGGGTGAAGATGTGGCCCTCGGTCTCCAGGCCCAGGCTCAGCGGGGTGACGTCCAGCAGCAGCACATCCTTGACCTCGCCGCCCAGCACGCCCGCCTGGATGGCGGCGCCGATGGCCACGCACTCGTCAGGGTTGATGCCCTTGAAGGGCTCCTTGCCGGTGATGTTCTTGACCGCTTCCTGCACGGCCGGGATGCGGGTGGAGCCACCCACCAGGATGACCTTGTCCACCTGGGCCGCGGTCAGACCCGCGTCCTTGAGCGCGGTCTGCATGGGGCCAATGGTACGCTCGACCAGGTCGGCGGTCAGCTCGTTGAACTTGGCGCGGGTCAGCGTCACGTCCAAGTGTTTGGGGCCGTTGGCGTCGGCGGTGATGAAGGGCAGGTTGATGTTGGCTGCCATCACGCCGGACAGGTCGATCTTGGCCTTCTCGGCGGCTTCCTTCAGGCGCTGGTAGGCCATGCGGTCCTTCTTGAGGTCGATGCCGTTTTCCTTGCGGAAGATCTCGGCCACATAGTCGATGACGCGGTTGTCAAAGTCATCGCCGCCCAGCATGGTGTCGCCATTGGTGGCCAGCACCTCAAAGACGCCGTCGCCGATCTCCAGGATGGACACGTCAAAGGTGCCGCCGCCCAGGTCGTAGACCAGTATCTTGTGGCTGTGCTCCTTGTCCAGGCCATAGGCCAGGGAAGCCGCCGTGGGCTCGTTGATGATGCGCAGCACCTCCAGGCCAGCGATGCGGCCTGCGTCCTTGGTGGCCTGGCGCTGGGCGTCGGAGAAGTAGGCGGGCACGGTGATGACGGCCTGGGTGATAGTCTCGCCCAGATAGCTCTCGGCCTCCTGCTTCATCTTTTGCAGCACCATCGCGGAGATATCCTGCGGGGTGTAGTCCTTGCCGTCGATGTTGATCTTATAGTTGCTGCCCATCTTGCGCTTGATCGACGCGATGGTGCGGTCGGGGTTGGTGATGGCCTGGCGCTTGGCGATCTGGCCTACCAGCCGCTCGCCATCCTTGGAGAAGGCGACGACGGAGGGCGTGGTGCGCCCGCCTTCGGAGTTGGGGATGACGACGGGTTCGCCGCCCTCCATGACCGCCACGCAGCTGTTGGTGGTGCCAAGGTCGATGCCGATAATCTTACTCATTGTCTCTGTCCTCTTTCTATCCCAAAGTCGTTCATTGTCTGTTAGTTGGCTTCAGCCGGCGATGACCTTGACCATCGCGTGGCGCAGCACATTCTCGCCCATGGCATAGCCCTTGAGCAGCACCTGGCTGACGGTGCCTGGCTCGCCCTCCTCGGGCGATCCCTGGATGACGGCGTCTTCCAGCTTGGGGTCAAAGGGCTGATTCAGCCTGTCGATGACGGTGACGCCGCGCTTGTTCAGCGCCTCCAGCAGCTGCTTTTGCACCAGCTTGACGCCCGCCGTCAGCGCCTCGTCCATGCTCTCTGCCGCCAGCGCCCGCTCCAGGTTGTCGCAGACTGGCAGGATGGTCTTGATAAAGCTGGCGGCGCCATCCTCATAGGCCTCGGCGCGCACGCTCTGATTGCGGCGGCGGAAGTTGTCAAAGTCTGCCTGCACCCGCTGGGCCATGGTCAGGTACTCATCCCGCTTGGCTTCGGCCTCGGCCAGGCGCTGCTCCAATTCCTGGATGGCGGCGCCGTACTGGCTTTCCTCGGGCTGCAGGTCTTGCTCCTGCTGGGGCAGCGGCCCTTCCTGGGCGCTTGCCGGGGTCTGGTCTTTGGCGTGTCGTTTCATGCGGCTGAAGGTCCTCCGGTTCTCAATCGTTATCTGTATGGCTGAGCATCTGGCTCAGCGTGCTGCCGACCACCGACAGGGTGGACAGCACCTGGGCATAGGGCATCCTGGTGGGCCCTATCAGGCCGATGGCGCCGCGGTGGCCGCGGCCGACCTCGTAGGAGGCGGTGACGACCGACAGCTCCTCCATGTTGGAGATGCCGTTTTCCGGTCCGATGCGCACCGACAGGCGGCTGGCGCTGCCCTCCTTGAGCAGGGCCAACAGGGCCTCCTTTTCATTGAGCGCGCTTAGTACGCTGCGGGCCTTGTCCACATCCTCATACTCAGGAAAGCTCAGGATATTGTGGGTGCCCGACAGCTTGAGGTTGTCGCTGGCGCTCTGACGCTCCAGCTGGCCGGCCAGCTCCGCGATGCCGCTTAGCACATGGGGATCCCAGGGCGCGTTGTGCGCGTAGCCGTGCAGCAGCTCCCTGGCCTCGCCCAGCGTCCTGTTGTGCAGCATCTGGCTGAGCATCCGGCTGACGGCGTAGAGGCCGTCGGGGTCCAGGGCGTCAGAGATATGCACAAAGGCATCGCGCATGATGCCGCCGTCTGTGACCACCACCACCAGCGCCGAAGCACGGGAGATGGGCACAAGCTGCAGGGAGGAGATGCGAAGCTCCTCCTGCCGGGGCATCATGACCACCGCCGCGTAGCGGGTCATGTCGCTGAGCACCTCCGCGGTGCTGGCGACCACATCCTCCAGCTGCTTGACGCGGCTTTGGATATGGCGGCGGATGCGGGCTTCATCGCCCGAGGGCTTGAGGCTGCCCTGGCTCAGGCTGTCCACATAAAAGCGGTAGGCCTTGGCGTTGGGCACGCGGCCGGCGGAGATATGGGGCTGATCCAGGTAGCCCAGCTCCTCCAGGTCGCTCATCTCGTTGCGGATGGTGGCCGATGACAGCCCCTCAAAATACTTGCGGGAGATCGTGCGGGAGCCGACCGGCATCGCCGTCTGCACATAGTCATCGATGATGGCCTGCAGGATGCGCCACTTGCGCCCTTCCAGTGTCATAAGCTCCCTCCCTTCTTCCCCGGTTGTTAGCACTCGCGCTCGTCGAGTGCTAATACCCAAAGCAAATGTACCATGCTTCCGCGGCC
>CAKTTM010000119.1 GCA_934615145.1 uncultured Clostridia bacterium
CTGGTGCAGGGGGCTGAGCAGCCGCAGCGTCTGCCGCTTGCCCGAGTGCCAGCGCATAATCAGCATGATTAGTTCAAAGGCCAGGCAGACGATCAGTATCTGGCGCAGCGAGTGCAGGAAGCCGCCGGCCTGTATGGTATATATCTCGCCGCCCGGCACTGAAAACAGATACTGCACCGTCGGCAGGGTGTCGTACCACTTCAGATCGGGCGCGTAGCGCAGGCTGCGCTGCAGGCCGATGACCCACTCGCTGCCCAGGTCCTGCTTCTCCATCGTGTAGGCCCAGCCCACCAGCACCGTCAATATCACAAAGGCATTGACCACCAGCAGCGTCCAGAAGGTGGCCGCCACCTGGCTGCGGTTGATGCGCCGGGCGATGGAGGTCATGCGCCGGTTGTCCTTGGGGCGGGCCTCCTGTTGGTTTTTCTGGCGCTTGCTCATGGCGTGTCCTCCCGCAGGGTATAGCCCACGCCCCGCACTGTGTGTAGCAGCTTGACCTGGTGGACCTCGTCTATCTTGCTGCGCAGGTAGCGGATATAGACATCGACGATATTGGTCTCCCCCATGTAATCATAGCCCCAGACCTTCTCCATCAAGGTCTCGCGGCTGAGCACGATGGACTGATTCTCCATCAGCATCTGCAGCAGGGAGAACTCGCGCCCGGTCAACTCCACGTTTTCGCCATGGCAGCTGACCTGGTGGCGCGCGATGTCCAGCTGCAGCGGCCCCACCGTCAGCACCGGCAGCGCGGCCTGCTGGCGCTTGCGCAGCGCGGTGCGGATGCGGGCCAGCAGCTCTTCGATCGAGAAGGGCTTGGTGATATAGTCGTCCGCGCCCATGTCAAGGCCTGTCACCTTGTCCATGACCGCGTCCCTGGCCGTCAGCATGATCACCGGCAGGTCGGAGCTGCGCCGCAGGCGCCGCAGCACCTCCAGGCCGTTGAGGCCAGGCAGCATGATGTCCAGCAGCATGAGGTCCCAGCCGTTCTTTTCGGCCAGCTCCAGGCCCGTCCTGCCGTCCTCTGCCTTGACCACCTCATAGCCCTCGTGGGTCAGCTCCAGCTCCACAAAGCGGGCGATCTTCTGCTCATCTTCAACCAGGAGTATCTTGTGCATCTGTCTCTCCAAAGGGCCAGGCGCGAAAGCGAGGCTTTCGCGCTGTGGCATATAGTTCGTGTCAGTTGTCGCTGTGGTCGCCCTGATGGACGCCGGTGCGGATGTTCTCGGCCACCCCTGCCGCCTTGTCCATGGCCTTGTTGACCACCCCCACCGCGTCAGAGCCCTGGAAGCGGTAGGTATAGCCAAAGAAGAGGCCCAGCACCATCAGGGGGATGGTGACCCAGAACAGAAAGATCAGCAGCAGCGCCAGGGCGGTCAGCGGCAGGGTCAGCACCGTCTTGCCGCGCCGGCGCGCCTCCAGGCTGATCTTGTTCATGCGGTTGATGATGCTGGCCAGGGCATCGATGATGCGCTTGAAGACGCCTTCGTCAGCTGGTTGGGGCGCCGCCTGGGGGCGGGGCTCCTGCTTGGTAGTAAAGCTGGCGGCTTCCTCCTGGTCTATCTTGCCCTGCTTTTCCAGGTAGACCAGGGCGTCGAGCAGATCCCACTCGTTTTGCTCCAGCGCTGCCTTGGCATCCTCATAGGAGACCTTGGCCTTCTCGCGCAGCTTTTCGACCAGTTCAAAATGATCCATCTTGCTTACTCCTTCCAGCACTTCCAGGCGGCCGCTCATGCGGCGCCTCCATCGCGGTTCTGTGCGCGCTCTGCCTCAGGCTGCTGCTTTGACTGGCCGATGAAGCGATAGCTGATGCCAAACAGCAGGCTAAAGAGCATCACCATCAGCAGGCTGCGGCGGAAGATGAAGAACAGTAGAATGAACACCAGCAGCGGCAGCTCAAACACCGTCTTGCTGTCCAGGCGGACCCGCAGGCTCAGCGCCGTCAGGCGCCGGTAGACCCGGTTGATGCCCTCGCCCAGATTCTCCCAGAAGCCCTTGCCTTGCGGCACCGGCTGCTCACGATGCTCAGTATAGCCATCCGGCTGCGCTTTGTCGACCTTGCCTTCCTTCTCCAGATACACCAGGGCATCCAACAGTTCCCAGTCGCTGTTCTCCAGGGCCAGTTTGGCCTCCTCATAGCTGACCTGCGCCTTCAGGCGCAGCTTCTCGACCATCTCCATGCGCTCCATGTTTCGCTCTCCTTCCACTTGCTTGGTATGGTCTGAGTATAAGCGGCGCAGATTAAGTGGGAAGAGGATTGAAATTAGAGCAGGATTAGAAAATGGCATCTCTTCTGTCGCCATATGAAGCTCCCCCGCGGCCAGGCCACGGGGGAGCAGGGGTATCGGGGAAGGGGATTAGAGGCCCAGGTTCTTGCGGCCGATGAAGCCGCGGGCCGGCAGGCCGGAGCCCTGGAAGTTATCCACCTCCACGTAGGCCCACTGTTCGTTCAGGAAGCCCAGCACCGTGAAGGGGTTGCCGCCGCCTTCAAAGCGGACGGACAGCTCACGATCCTTGGCGACGATCGGGTCATCGACGAAGATGGAGGTGGCCTGATTGCTCTTGCTCACGCGGGAGAGATGCAGCGTAGGCACCTGCACATCACCTGGGATGGCTGCCATCTCTACAAAGCCTACGCGGTAGCCGCCGTTTGACAGGCCGTAGCCGATCAGGGCCCAGCCATTCTCCTGGCCCCAGACGCGGATGGTGCCGCCACCCAGGGTGGCATTGCCCACGCGGTAGTAGTTGGTGCCGGGGCCGGTGTAGACGGGCCAGTTGCCATCTACAGGCTTGGTCTGCTGGTAATTGGGCAGCATGGGGACATTGGCGGCCGGTGGCTGTGTCGCAGGGGCCGGTGTGACCGGCACTGGGGTGGGTGTCGCCGGTTCGGGGGTCGGGGTGGCAGGCACCGGTGTGGCCGTCGCCGGCACAGGCGTGGCGGGCTCAGGCGTGACAGGTGCCTCGGTTACCGGCGCCGGTGTCTCGGTGGCAGGCGCTGTGGTCACGGGCGCCTCGGTCACAGGCGCTGGCGAATCGGTGGCAGGCGCAGGTGTCGCTGGTGCCGGGGTCGCGGTCGCGGGCGCCGGTGTGGCGGTGGCGGGCGCCGGTGTGGCGGTGGCGGGGGTCGGGGTGGCGGTCGCCGGGGCCGGTGTGGCCGGCGCCTGGTAGAGGAAGCTGATCTCCGGGGGATTGACGCGGCCCGCGCCATCCACCGTCACCTGCACGCTGCGGTTGCTCAACAGCACATAGCCAGCAGGCATGAAGGCGTCGTTGGCGGTGACGGTATGCGTACCCTCGGTCAGGATTGTATCGGCGTTGAGCAGCACGGTGCCGCTCTGATCCTTGTAGGCGATCCTGATGGTGCCACTGGCGGGCTTTTTGTAGGTGAAGACCACCTTGGCAGGCGTGGCGCTGCCATTGCCGTCCACGGTCACCGTCACCTGGCGGGCGCTTTGCAGCGTGTAGCCGGGCACCAGGCCGTCATTGGCATAGACGATGTTGGCGCCGGTCTGGGCGGACACGCGGTCGGAGAAGATGACGGCATTGTTCTGATCCACATACTCAACGGGTACCGACACCGTGACCGCAGTCGTGGTATAGGTGAAGGTGATGGCGCTGGGCGTTGCCACGCCCTGGGCATTCACGCTGACATACTGAGTTCTCGCGCTTTGCAGGGTGTAGCCGCTGGGCACGATGCTGTCATTGGCGGTGACAGGGTAATTGCCCTGGCCAAAGGACTTGACCTCGTTGGCGATCAGGGCGCCGGTGGCGTTGCGGTAGTAGACGGGCACCGTGGCGCTGATGGGCGCGGTGGGCACCTGATAGGTGTAGACCACCGAACTTGGGCTCATCCGGCCATTGGCGTCCACGGTCACCACCACGGTCTGCTGGCTGCGCAGCACATAGCCGCTGGGCACCTTGGCCGCGTTTGGCTGCACCGAGTTGTTGCCCTGCGCCAGCACGCGCGTCTCGCTGGCAAACTGGCGGCCATTGGTATCATAGTAGTAGATGGGCAGGCTGGCAGAGGCCGGGGGCTTGGGCGTTGCCACATCGACCGGTGCATAGATGACGCTGGCATCGTTGTACAGCTTGGTAAGCGTCTTTTGCCCTGCGATACCGTCGACGCTGAGATTATTGTAGTACTGGAAGCGCTCGACCGCCCGCTTGGTTTGATTGCCAAACACGCCGTCGGCGGCACCCGCCAGATAGCCCAGCTCCTTGAGCCGCAGCTGCATGGTGCGCACATTGTCGCCGCGGTCACCCACATAGAGCGTCGTCAGCTTGGTGGGGGTGGCCGTTGGCGCGATGGTGGGCACAGCCGTGGGCACCAGGGTGGGCGCCGTGGTCACCACAGGGGTGGCGGTGATCAATTGGGTGGGCATGGGTGTCAGCGCAGGCACCTGTGCCGGCGAGCCTGACAGCAGCATGGCCATATACACCAGCAGCATTCTGAGCAAATCCATTCAATCAACTCCTTTTGAGGACACTGTGTTCAAGCATACAACGAGGGGGGCGCCCTCTTTCATGCATCCCCCCGAAATATACCCTATAAATCGATGTACTTTTCAAATTCAGGCAGTATGCCGATGCCCTCCGGGTAATGCGCGGCAAACTGCGGCACCGCGTGGCTGGGAAAGCTGTTGCCCTCAATGAGCCTGGGCCCCTTGGGCGTCAGCGCCACATCCCAGGCCACATAGCGCAGCTGCGGCACCAGGCGCATGGCCTCCAGGCACATGGCCTTGGCCTCGTCAAACCAGGGCAGGTGAAAGCCAATGATGGGCGTATCGGTGATCGGGTGGCGCTCAAAGACATGGCCCTGCTTGTCGGCGGCGACGGTTTTAAGCTGGCCGCTGTCCAGGTCCACCCGGGCGGCCATGCCGCCGGTGTCCACATTGTCCATCACCTTGCCATTGCCGATGCGCAGGAAAGCGTAGACGATGCCCTGCGCCTTGTCGCCCAGCAGCGTGGCGATGCGCACCGTGTTGACAGAGCCAGGGTTGAGCCTGGCCATTTCGGGGTGCTGCACCACATTCTCTTCAAGGACACTCAGCCCCGCGGCCTTCACCAGCGCGTGGAAGCGGTCCATGTCCTGCCAGTCGGCCTTTAAATACTTGGCGATGCCCACGCCGCTGGAGCCCTCGATGGGCTTGAGGAAGACAGCGTCCTTGTTTGCCAGGAAGGCCGACAGCGCTTCAAGGCTTAAGTTACCGTCGCTTTTGATCCAGTCGCGGTCGACATACTTGGCAAAGCGTGTGTTGAACTCCGCCTTGTCGTCAAAGGCATGCCACCAGGCCTTGTCATTCATGCGCCGCACGATGTCGTTGTTGATGCCCCTGGTGATGACGGTGGCCTTCTGCGCGTCGCTCAGGCGATACATCTGGGCGATCATATAGTCCATGTAGCCGGCGCTGAACTTGGTGGCGCAGCGCAGCATATCGCAAAGCAGCCACAGCCGGCTCTTGCCCGAGCGTTCTTTTAGGACGGCGGTGGTGGCCCACATCTTTTTGTAGTCCATCCGCCTCAGGCGGCTTAGCAGATAGCTCAGTCGGCTCATGGCTTACACATTGAAGCGGAACAGCGTCACATCGCCGTCCTGCATCACATAGTCCTTGCCCTCGCTCCTGACCAGGCCCTTTTCCTTGCAGGCGGCCATGGAGCCCAGGCTGATCAGCGTCTCATAGGGCACGATCTCCGCGCGGATGAAGCCCTTTTCAAAGTCGGTGTGTATCTTGCCCGCCGCCTGCGGCGCCTTGGTACCGCGGGTGATGGTCCAGGCGCGGCACTCGTCCTCGCCGCTGGTCAGAAAGCTGATCAGGCCCAGCAGCCGGTAGCAGCTCTGAACCAGCCTGTCCAGGCCGCTTTGTCCCAGGCCCAGGGCCTGTATGAACTCCGCGCGCTCGCTGGCTGACAT